>DASXHG010000198.1:0-6050 GCA_036488625.1 Solirubrobacteraceae bacterium
GCGTGAGCAGTCGGATTCCGGCCTGCCGATCGTCTTCTCCGACCCCGATGACCCGGCCGCCCAGGCGCTCAGCCAGGGCGCCCGCGGCCTGATCGCGCTGTCACCGATCGCCCTGCCGGTCATGCAGGAGCCCGCTCCGGCGGCAGCGCCCAAGCCGGCCGGGATGTCGCTCCCGATGGCCTAGGCGGCTCCGCCGCGCAGCACCCAGCCGGCCCGAGGGCTACTTGGTGTAGTACTGCTGGTTCAGCGCGGTGTACTTCTGCCACTCGTCCGGGAGCTGGTCCTCGGCGAAGCAGGCGTCCACGGGGCAGGCCTCGACACAGGCGTCGCAGTCGATGCACTCCTCCGGATCGATGTAGAGCATCTCGACCTTTTCGTAGTCGGGCTCGTCGGGCGTCGGATGGATGCAGTCGACCGGGCAGACCTCCACGCACGAGTTGTCCTTCGTGCCGATGCAGGGCTCTGCGATTACGTAGGCCATGGGTGTCGGTTACCTCTGTGGTTGTTTCGGTAGAGGCCGGGGAACCGGCGAGGGAGGCATTGTAGGAAAACCATCGCGGTAGCCTCCCGGCCGTGCTCCTGCTCACCGGTGCGACTGGAACGATCGGCCGCGCGGTCCTGCGGCGCCTGGTCGCCACCGACACCCCGGTGCGCTGCCTGGTCCGCGATCCGCGCCACCTCGGACCGGAGCGGGTTCGGGTCCAGATTGCCCTCGGCGACCTCGGCGACCCGCTCTCGTTTCGCCATGCCCTGCGGGGGATTGACAGCGTCGTGCACCTCGCCTCAGTGATCCGCGACCAGCCCCGCGGCTCGATCGAGGAGCTGGCCGGCGTCGCCACCTGGCGCCTGGTTCAAGCCGCTGAGCGAGCCGGGGTGCACCGCTTCGTGTTCTTCTCCACCCTCGGCGCCTCGACCCGCAGCCCGGCCCGGCTGATGCGTGCCAAGGCGATCGCCGAGCGCTCGGTGGTCGAGTCCCACCTCGATCACACCGTGTTCGCGCCCTCGATCGTCTACTCGCCCAGCGATCCGTATCTCAACCTCTTGGCCCGCATGGCCTGGCTGCCGGTGATGCCGATCCCGGGCTCCGGGCAGGCCGCCTTTCAGCCCATCTGGGCTGAGGACGTCGCCGACTGCGTGATGGCCGCGCTGCCCGGCGGCGCCGCCGCCCAGCAGTCGGTAGGCGCGCGTTACGAGCTCGCCGGCCCGGAGACCCTGACTCACAGCGAGATCGTTGAAACCGCGCTGCGGTCGTTTCATCGGCGGCGCCGGATCGTCAGCGTCCCGCTGCGGGTCACGCGGCGGTTGCTGAAGCTCGTCGAGCTGTTCGGGGGCCCGACCGCGTTCGCGACCTGGGACGAGGCCGAACTGCTCGAGGTGCCGCTCGTCTCGCGCCACGGAACGGCCGACGCCGAGCGGCTGGGCGTGGTGCCCAAGCCGATGCGGGCCGTGCTGGGCGTGGGCTGACGCTCAGCTCTGAAGGGCCGGGTGCCGCTGGGACCAGGGCAGCGCGCCCTCGAGCTGGAAGGCGAGCCGCAGGAGGACCTCCTCCTGGGCGGGCGGTCCGATCAGCTGTACGGCGAGGGGCAGCCCCTGGGAGTCCTGGTAGAGCGGGACCGAGATCGCCGGCTGCCCGGTGACGTTGAGCATCGCCGTAAACGGGGTGAAGGCTCCCGAGCGGCGGTAGTGGTCCTCGGGATCGGGCCCGAGGCCGTGGATCTCCCCGATCGGGACCGGCGAGCGGGCCAGGGCCGGCGTCAGCACGACGTCGAACTGGCCCAGGAACGCGACCACCGACCGCGCCACGCTCTCCAGCCGCGCCTGGGCGGTGAGCCCGGTCAGCGCGTCCTGTGCGCGCGCCCGCTCCCACATGAGCCAGGTCAGCGGCTCTACGTCCTCCTCGGTCGGTTCGCGGCCGGCCAGCTTGCCGCCGACCAGCGTCGTCATCGAGACCTGGGGACCGAAGGCGCGGGTGAAATCGGGGAGCAGGTCGAGACCCGACCACGGCGGCGTCGTCTCGACCACCGCATGGCCGAGGGTCTCCAACAGCGCGGCGGCCCGCCCGACGGCCTCGATGTTCTCGGGCGCGACCTGGGCTCCGTCCAGGGGCGGGTTCAGGGCGACACCGATCTTGAGCTGTCCGGGCTCCCGCCTGACCAGTTCGGCATAGGGCGCCGCGGGCGGGGGCGCCCAGGTGGCGTCCCCGGGCTCGTAGCCCTGCAGGATGTCGAGCGCCGCCACCGTGTCGGCCACCGTCCGGGTGAGGACGCCGTCGGTGACCAGGAAGCTCTGGCCGCTGTCGGGTCCGACCGAGACGCGCCCGCGGGCGGGTTTGCACCCGACCAGGCCACAGCAGGCCGCCGGGATCCGGATCGATCCGCCGCCGTCGTTGCCGTGGGCGATCGGCACCATGCCCGCGGCCACCGCCGCCGCCGAGCCGCCACTGGACCCGCCCGGCGTACGATCGAGCGCCCACGGGTTGTGGGTGGCCCCGAACCGGCGGGTCTCGGTCGTGGGCAGGATCCCCATCTCCGGCATCGTCGTCTTGCCGACGAACACGAATCCGGCCTCGCGCAGACGACGGACCGAATACGAGTCGTGAGGGGGAACGACGTTCGCGAACAGGTCGCTGCCCATCGTCAGTGGCATGCCGGCCACCGCGCGGTTGTCCTTGATCGCGATCGGCACGCCGGCGAAGGGGCGCGGATCGCCCGCGGCGATGGCCCCTGCGGCCTTCAGGGCCGACTCGTGGGCGACGTAGGTGAAAGCGTTGATCCGCGGCTCGAGTTCGTCGATCCGCCGCAGCGACGCCTCGACCAGCTCGCGGGCCGAAAGCTCGCCCGAACGGATCAGCTCTGCCAGTTCGACAGCTGAGCGCGTCACCAAGTCACTCACGGCGCGGGAGCTTAGTGGCGCCTCACCCAGATAGCCTTGGGTGAGGAAAAGTCTTCTTAGAGAGAAATCGTCAGGAGCCACACGATCGCATGAGCGCAACAGCCGAAGTTCAGTCTGGCCTCGAGGGCGTAGTCGCCTTCGCAACCGAGATCGCCGAGCCCGACCGTGAAGGCGGAGCCCTTCGCTACCGGGGCGTCGACATCGAGGAGCTCGTCGGGACCGTGCCCTTCGAGCAGGTCTGGGGCTTGCTCGTGGACGGCACCCTGAAGCCCGGACTGCCCCCGGCGGAGCCGTTTTCGCTCACCGTGCATTCGGGCGACCCAAGGGTCGATGTGCAGTCTGCGCTGGCCATGCTCGCCCCCCAGTGGGGCTTCGGGCAGCTGATCGACATCTCCGACGAGCAGGCCCGTGACGACCTGGCCCGGGCGTCGGTCATGGCCCTTTCGTTCGTCGCCCAGTCCGCACGCGGGATCGGCCGGCCACCGGTCCCCCAGCGCGAGGTCGACAAGGCCCGGTCGATCCCCGAGCGCTTCCTGATTCGCTGGCGCGGTGAGGCCGATCCGCGCCACGTGAAGGCGATCGACGCCTACTGGAACTCGGCCGCCGAGCACGGGATGAATGCCTCCACGTTCACCGCCCGCGTCGTCGCCTCGACCGGCGCCGACGTGGCCGCGGCGCTGTCGGCCGCGGTCGGCGCGCTGTCGGGCCCGCTGCACGGCGGCGCCCCCTCGCGCGTGCTGAAGATGCTCGATGACGTGGCCGAGTCCGGCGATGCCGAGCAGTACGTCAAGGACGTGCTCGACTCAGGCCAGCGCCTGATGGGCTTCGGTCACCGTGTCTACCGCGCCGAGGATCCACGAGCCCGCGTGCTGCGCAAGACCGCCCACGAGATCGACGCCCCGCGGGTCGAGGTCGCCGAGGCGCTCGAGAAGGCCGCACTGGCCGAGCTCAAGGCCCGCCGCCCCGACCGGGTGCTGGCCACCAACGTCGAGTTCTGGTCGGCCGTCGTCCTCGACTTCGCCGACGTGCCGCCGGAGATGTTCACGCCCATGTTCACGTGCGCGCGTACGGCCGGGTGGTCGGCGCACATCATGGAGCAGAAGCGCGAGGGCAAGCTGATCCGTCCGACGGCCAAGTACGTCGGTCCGCCGCCGCGGCCTCTGTCCGAGGTCAAGTAAGCGGGTCGCCGGCCGGCCCGCGGCGCCGGTCTAGCGGAAGGCGTAGGGACCCGACAGGTACTGCTCGAGCATCCGGGTGGCGCAGAACTCGGGCCCCAGCGTCTTCAGCGAGGCGCGCATGCGCTCGATCCAGCGCGACGGCAGACCGTCGTCATCGCGCTCGTAGAAGGAGTCCAGCACCTCGCCGCCGAGTAGCTCGTGCAGCGTGTCGGCATCGCGGGCGTCCTGGGCCTGGGCGTCGTGGTCCATGTCGCCCGAGATCGCCCAGCCGTTCTCTCCGTTGTAGGCCTCAGCCCACCACCCGTCGAGCACGCTGAGCTGCAGGCCGCCGTTGAAGGCGGACTTCATGCCACTGGTGCCCGACGCCTCGAGCGGGGGGCGCGGGAGGTTCAGCCACACGTCACAGCCCCGCACCAGCCAGGCGGCGGAATTGAGGTCGTAGTCGTCGAGGAAGACGACCCGCTCGCCGATGATCCGTGCCCCCTTGAGCCCGAACAGGCTCTGAAGGGCGCGTTTGGCCTCCTCGTCGCGCGGGTGGGCCTTGCCGGCCAGCACGACCTGCACCGGGCGGTCCCCGCCGAGCAGCTCCATCGTCCACTCCGGATCGCGGATCAGGAGATCCAAGCGCTTGTAGGTGGCCACGCGGCGGGCGAAGCCGAGGGTCAGCACCCCGGGCGCGAAGGCCCGGGCGGCCGCGTCCACGTAACCGCGCAGGTCCCCCCGGGAGAGACGGTCGGCGACGCTGCGCTGGCGCACGAAGCCGACCAGATCGCTGCGCTGTCGCTCGCGCACCGCCCACAGCTCGGCCGCCGGGATGTCATCGACCGGCGCCCACGTGGCGGGGTCGGTGACCCGCTCGTTCCAGTCGGCCCCGAGGTAGCGGTCCAGCAGCTCGCGCATCGGGGTCCCCATCCAGGTCGGGACGTGCACGCCGTTGGTGACGTGGCCGATCGGGACCTGGTCGAGCTCGCGGTCGGGCCACAGGCCGTGCCACATCTCGCGGGCGACCTCGCCATGGCGGCGGCTGACGGCGTTGGAGGCCCGGCTCATGCGCAGCGCGGCCTGGGTGACGCCGAACGGCGCGTGCGGATCGGAGGGCTCGTTGCGGCCCAGCGCGGTCAGCTCCCCCGGTTCTGAACCGAGCTCTCGGGCCAGGCGTCCGACGGTGGCCTCGAGCTGGTCGGCCGGATAGCTGTCGTTGCCGGCCGGAACCGGTGTGTGGGTCGTGAACACCGTGCGTTTGCGCGCGACATCGAGCGCGTGGCCGAGCCCCTGGCCGTCCTCGGGCCGGGCGAGCTCCAGGGGGGCCAGCGCGGCGTGCCCTTCGTTGAGGTGGATGACTCCCGGCTCAAGCCCCATCGCACGCAGCGCGCGTACGCCGCCGACGCCCAGCAGCGCGTACTGGGCCAGCCGGGTCTGGGCATCGCCGTCGTACAGGCGGCCGGTGATCCAGCGTTCCAGCGGCTCGTTCTCGGGGCAGTCTGAGTCGAGCAGGAACAGGGGTATCCGGCCCACCTCAACGCGCCACACTCGGGCCGTGACGTCGGCCTCGCCGATCGGCACGCTGACGGTCAGGGGCACGCCGTCGGCGCCGGTGACCATCGCCGCGGGCACGCGCTCAGGGTCGGTCTCGACCCAGTACTCGTGCTGCCAGCCGGAGGCGTCGATGCGCTGGCGGAAATAGCCCTTGCGGTACATGAGGCCAACGGCGACCATCGGCACGGCGCGGTCGGAGGCCTCCTTGAGGAGGTCTCCGGCCAGGGCCCCCAGGCCGCCGGAGTAGACCGGCAGCGACACGTGGACGCCGTACTCCGAGCACAGGAAGGCGACCGGCTTCGCCGGGCTGTAGGGGCCGGGCAGGGGCGGCCGGGAAAGATCGGCGTTGACCGCTGCCTCGATCTTCGCCGCGCGCTCGATCAGAGCGCCGTCTTCGGCCGCCCGCCGCAGCACGCGCCCCGGACTCTCCTGGAGGAGACGGAC
>DASXHG010000242.1:0-2646 GCA_036488625.1 Solirubrobacteraceae bacterium
GCTTCCCGCACGACGAGCTGGCCGCCGTGGGCTACCACGCCGTCCACAATTCGGCCGGTCAGTGGTCGGGGGTGGCGATCGTGGCCCGCCAGGACCTCGAGCTCACCGACCCGGTGCTCGGCCTGGCCGGCGACCCGGTGCCCGGCGAGGCCCGATGGTGCGAAGCCACCGCCGAGGGCATCCGCTTTGCCAGCGTCTACGTCCCCAACGGCCGGACCCTCGACAGCCCCGAGTATCCCCGCAAGCTGGCCTTCCTGGAGGCGATGGCGGCGCGGGCGGCCGAGCTCGGTCCCGAGCGGCTGGTCATCGGCGGCGATATGAACATCGCCCCCGCCGATGCCGACGTTTACGACCCGGCGGCATTCATCGGCGGTACGCACGTCAGCGAGCCCGAGCGCTCGCGGTTGCAGGCGGTCGAGGCCCTCGGGCTCTCCGACGCCTATCGCACGCTGCATCCTGATGAGGTCCAGTACACGTGGTGGGACTACCGCGCCGGGCACTTCCACAAGGGCTTTGGGCTGCGCATCGACCTGCTCCTGGTCGGCTCCGAGGTGGCCCCCCGGATGCAGAGCTGCGGGATCGTCCGCGACTACCGTAAGGGCAAGAAGCCCTCCGACCACGCGCCGCTGCTGCTCGAGCTCTCCTGACCTTCTTCACGAACTTTTACTCGCAAGCGCGATGATTCCGACATGGCGCATGTACTTGTAGTGGACGACGAGCCCGCCGTTCGGCGGGCGCTCGAGCGTGCTCTGCGGCTCGAGAATCACGAGGTGACACTGGCCGAAGACGGCGAGGAGGCCCTTGACGTTCTGGCTGGAGAGACCGCCGACGCGGTCATTCTGGACATCCTCATGCCCAAGCTCGATGGCCTCGAGGTCTGCCGCCGCCTGCGCAAGTCCGGCGACCGCACCCCGGTCCTCATGCTGACCGCGCGAGACGCCGTCGACGACCGGGTCGAGGGACTCGACGTCGGGGCCGACGACTACCTGGTCAAGCCCTTCGCGCTGCGCGAGCTCCAGGCCCGCCTGCGCGCGTTGCTGCGCCGCGCCGGGGAAGGGGGCAGCGGCTCCGAGGTCCTGAGCTACGCCGATCTCGTCCTCGATCCAGTGGCCCACGAGGTTCACCGCGGCGATCGTCTGGTCGAGCTCTCCCGGACCGAGTTCCTGCTCCTGGAGCTGTTCATGCGCCACCCGCGTCAGGTCCTGACCCGCACCACGATCTTCGAAAACGTCTGGGGTTACGACTTCGGGCCCACCTCCAACGCTCTCGGTGTCTACATGGGCTATCTGCGCCGCAAGACCGAGGCCGGCGGCGAACCCCGTCTGCTGCACACGGTCCGGGGCGTCGGGTACGTGCTGCGCGACTGACCGAGGCGGCCTGCCCCGTGTCGCTGCGCAAACGACTGTCTTTAATCGCCGCCGCTTCGGTCGGGGTCGCCGTGCTGCTGGCCGCGCTGATCTGTTACTTCGTCGTGCGCACGCAGCTGCGCAATCAGGTCGACAGTGCGCTGACCGCCCAAGTGGCAGCTGTCGAGCACGGCGACCAGATGCACCTTGGCGGTGACTTTCCGTCGATCTCGGCCAGCGCCGGCGGTCCGACGCCGTACATCCAGGCGGTGCTGGCCAACGGCCAGGCCGTCACGGTGGCGGGGAACCTCACGCTTCCAGTGAGCGCGAACACGCTGGCCCTGGCCCAGGGGGGCGGCCGCGTCGAGCTCTTCGATGTTCACGTTGGCGCCAGCCACCTGCGCGAGATCACCTTTGGCGTGACGGGGTCGGTCAACGGGCGCCCCCCGCAGACGCTGGCCATCCAGCTCGCTCGTCCTCTCAACGGCATCGACGGAGTCCTGTCGATGCTGCGGCTAGTCCTGCTGCTGGTCATCCTGGGCGGCGTGGCCATGGCCGCGGCCCTGGGCCGGATGGCCGGACGGCGGGTCCTCGCTCCGCTGGCCGAGGTGGCCGAGGCCGCTCAGCACATCGGCGAGACCGACGACCTGAGCCGGCGCCTTCGCGTCCACGCCGACGACGAGGTCGGCCAGCTGGCCACGCGCTTCAACGCCATGCTCGACCACCTGGAGAGCTCCCGGGCGGAGCTGGATGACTCGATGCGCGCCCAGCGCCAGCTCATAGCCGATGCCTCTCACGAGCTGCGGACCCCGGTGACGAGCCTGCGGACCAACATCGAGGTTCTCCTCGCCGAAGCCGAACTCGAGCCCGACGACCGGAGGCGACTGCTGGCCGACGTGGTCGAACAGAGTGAGGAGCTGACCGCGCTCGTCGGCGACCTGATCGAACTGGCCCGTGGCGATCACACCGGCTTTGCCACCGAGGACGTGCGCCTGGACCGGGTCGCCGCCGAGTCGGTGGCCCGCGCGCGCCGCAACGCACCCGGGATCAACTTCACGACGAGCCTCGATCCGGTCAGCCTCGACGGCGTCGCCGCCCGCCTCGAGCGGGCCATCAACAACCTGCTCGACAACGCCGCCCGGCACTCACCTCCGGGGGGCACGGTCGAGCTGACCGTCGACCGCGACGGCGTCGAGGTCCGCGATCACGGGCCGGGCGTGGACGAGGCCGACCTCCCCTACGTGTTTGACCGCTTCTTCCGCGGCACCGGCGCGCGCGGGCGTCAGGGCAGCGGTCTCGG
>DASXHG010000406.1:0-2636 GCA_036488625.1 Solirubrobacteraceae bacterium
CTCGGCGCCCGGATCCCGCGCGGGGTGCTGCTCAGCGGGCCGCCCGGGACCGGCAAGACGCTGCTCGCCCGGGCCGTGGCCGGCGAGGCCGGGGTGCCCTTCTTCCAGATGTCGGCGTCCGAGTTCGTGGAGATGATCGTCGGCGTCGGCGCCTCGCGGGTGCGAGACCTGTTTGCCCAGGCCAAGGCAGCCGCTCCGGCCATCATCTTCATCGACGAGCTGGACGCCGTGGGCCGCTCCCGGGCCGGCGGCGGCCCCAACGTCTCCGGCGGCCACGACGAGCGCGAGCAGACGCTCAACCAGATCCTGACCGAGATGGACGGATTCAGCCCCCGGGAGAGCGTGATCGTACTCGGGGCCACCAACCGTCCCGAGGTACTCGACCCCGCACTGCTGCGACCGGGTCGCTTTGATCGCCGGGTGGTCGTCTCCCCGCCCGACCGGGCCGGCCGCGAGGCCATCCTCCGCGTGCACACGCGCTCGGTTCCGCTCGCCCCCGATGTCGACCTCGGCGCCATCGCTGCCACCACCCCGGGGATGGTCGGAGCCGACCTGGCCAACGTGGCCAACGAGGCCGCCCTGCTAGCCGCCAAGCGCGGCCACGACAAGGTCCAGCGCGGGGACTTCACCGACGCGCTCGAGCGGATCGTCCTCGGCGCCGCCCGCAAGGTGATGATCTCTGAGGAGGACCGCCGGCGGACCGCCTACCACGAAGCCGGTCACGCGATCATCGGCATGCTCACGCCCGGTGCCGATCCGGTCCGCAAGGTGTCGATCATTCCTCGCGGCATGGCGCTCGGCGTGACCTTCTCCTCCCCCGACGCCGACCGCTTCAACTTCGACGAGCGTCACCTGATCGCCCAGATCAAGGTCGCCCTGGGGGGCCGCTCAGCCGAGGAGGTCGTGTTCGGCGACCTGACCACGGGCGCCGAGTCAGATATTCAGCAGCTGACCCGGATCGCACGCCACATGGTGGGCCGCTGGGGAATGAGCCGCGCGATTGGCCCGGTCGCGGTGCTGCCTGCTGACGGCCTCGGGCCGCTGCTGCCGGGAGCCAGCGAGACCTCAGAGCAGACTCAGCAGATGGTCGACCAGGAGGTACGGCGGATTGTCGACTCGGCTCACGCCGAGACCACCGACACGATCATCGAGCACCGTGAGAACCTTGACTCGCTCGTCCACGCGCTGCTCGAGCACGAGACCCTCGACGAAGCCGAGGCCTACGCCGCGGCCGGGCTGAGCCGCAACTCCCAGGCCGCGCCGGCGGAGACGACGGTCCTGCCCGACTAGCGCCGCCCGGCGAGTGGTCCGCGGGGGCCCGAGCCTCTAGTCCTGCAGGCGGGTGAGACGGGCCAGTGCCTCATGGCACTCGACCACACGCTGCTTGACCGGGTCAGCGTCGGGCCGGTCGTGGACGAGATCCCAGGTGCGGTCGGCGACCTCCCGCGCGTTCTCGGGCGTGGCCGTCTCCCACAGCCGATCGACGAGCTTGAGCTCGAAGCTCCGGATCTGATCCTCGGGGCTGCCGGGAGCCATGCGGGGCAGGGGCTCGCCCGTTGCCTCCTTCCACATCCCGGTCGCCACCAGCAGGCGGTTGCGCAGCTGAATCTGGTCCATCTGGTTTGATCATCCTAGACAGCCGGAAGAGCCTGCCGGAGACTGAGCAGTGAAGCAAACTGGTCACCGCCGGCGGCGAACCGCTCAAGCACCTGAGCCGTGTCGAAGGTCAGTAAATCTGGGTCTCGCTCCTCCTGGCATCGCTGAACCTCCTCCCAGGTCACCGGCGCCGACACCGTCGGGCGCTCACGGGCCCGCACCGAGTACACGGTCACGGTCGTCTTGTGCTCGTCGTTCTGGCTCCAGTCGACGAGCACCTTGCCACCCCGCAGGCGCTTGGTCATCCGTGACACGACCAGCTTCGGGAGACGCTGCTCGAGCACCTCGGCGACCTTGCGCGCGAACGGCTTGGTCTGCGCGTAGGTGACCGCCTCGTTGAGCGGCACATAGACCTGCAGCCCCTTGGAACCCGACGTCTTGGCCACGCTCTCGAGGCCGAGCTGGGCGAACAGTCCGCGCACGACGAGCCCCACCTGGCAGCACTCGACGATCCCCGCCGGCTCCCCCGGGTCGAGGTCGAAGACCAGCATCGTCGGGCGCTCGGGCCGCCTGGCCATGGCCAGCGACGTGTGGAGCTCGATGTCGGCCAGGTTGGCCAGCCAGACCAGCGTGGCGCGGTCCTGGGCCAGCGTGTAGTTGACGCCGCCGATGCGCGCCGTCTGCACCCACTCCGGCCGATGCGACGGGGACTGCTTCTCATAGAAGTACGGCTCATCGACCCCGTTTGGGTAGCGCTTCAGGGTCAACGGGCGGTCCTGCAGGTGCGGGAGCACGGCCGGCGCGATCCGGGCGTAGTAGGCGATCAGGTCGCCCTTGGTGAATCCGGTCTGCGGATACAGGACCTTCTCGAAGTTCGAGAGCTCAAGACGCCGGCCGTCGACCGTGACGGCGATCGAGCCGTCGGGCAGCTTCTCGGCGGCACCGAACAGTCCCTCGGCCGTGACCGGCCCGTGCGGACTGACTGGTCCGTCACCGGTGAGCGACTCGTCTTCGATTCCGGACTCCGGGTCGCCGGACGG
>DASXHG010000352.1:0-2104 GCA_036488625.1 Solirubrobacteraceae bacterium
GGCCACCGTGAGCTCGATCACCTCGCCGGGGCGCAGATGGCCCAGCGAGTCATCGCTGTCGCGCAGGTGAACCGCACCGGCGACAAGCCGACCGCCGGCGCCGTGGGCGAACAGCCACTGGCCCAGGCTCGGGCCGCTGGATGCGTAGAGGAACGTGTGACCATGACCCTCCCTGCCGATCAGCTTGTGCAGCTCTCCGCGCGTACCCAGCCACCGCACCAGGCCGCCGGTCGGCAGTTGCGGCAGCGGCTGGTCGCCGTTTTCGATCACAGTGGTGTCCACCGGATAGGACGGGCGCGCGACGGCGAACGAAGCGTGGATCCCGTAACTGGCCAGCAGCCCGGCGAGCTCGGGGACCTGCCCCCCCGGGGCGTCAATCAGAACCCCGACTTCGGGGTGGTCGGTCTCAACCGCAGTTACGGGCCGGATGTGGGCGAAGTGAGCGACTAGCGAGTAACTGGCGCCCGTGGTGAGGATCCACGCCGCCACGAGCACGGCCAGTCCGGTGCTGAAGGCGGCGCGCACGGAGCGAACGCGCCAGACGGGGAGCGTCCGCGCCCGGCGCTCGTCGGCCAGGATCAGCGATGCGGTCGAAGGCCGGCGGGCAAAGCGGGGATCGGGCTCGGTGCGGAGCTCGAGCGCGCGGCCGATCTTGGGACCGAGCTCCTTGGCGTTGCGGGCCACCTGGGCGAGCTCGAAACGCTCGAGGGCGCGGTTTGAGGCCCGCACGTGACCGACGCCGAAGCCGTAGGAGACGACGGGACAGCCGCGAATGATCGCCTCCAGCACTGTCAAGCCGGCGCTCGAATGCACGAGCACGTCGGCGGCAGCCAGCACGTCGCCCATGCGATCGGTGAAGCCCATCACGCGCAGGCGCGGCTCGCCGGCGAAGCGCTGGGCGACCTTGGCCCGCAGCTTGTCGTTGCGCCCGCACAGACAGAGCACGATCGCGTCCTCGAACTCGAGTGCCGCCTGGGTGGCGCCGGCCAGGTCGCCGACTCCCCAGCCGCCGCCGGAGACGGCGATCACACGGCCGCTGGCGGGCAGGGCCAGGGCGCGGCGGGCTTCGTCACGCGAGCGGGCGGCGAGGAAGGCCGGCGCGGTGGGAGGCTTGGCCCAGCGCACGCTGCCCGGACCGGCGATCGACTCGACCTCGTCGGCCGACTCGGGGTGCGTGATGAAGTGCAGGTCGATCCCCGGGTGGGCCCAGAACAGCAGCCCGGCGAGATCGGTGATCGACGAGTAACAGGGGACCTTTAGTCTGCCCGTGCGCCGGAGCTCGCCCAGGATCGCCGTCACTCCCGGGTAGGTGGAGACGATCTGATCCGGATCGTGTGCCCGGATCATCCGCATCAGGCCGCGGCGCCCGAAGAACATCAGCAGCTTGCGCGACAGCCAGCGCGTCGGCGCGAAGTACATGAACAGCCAGTATTGGAAGTCGAACAGCCACGGCAGGTACTGGAACATGAAGGCCGAGTTCTCGCGCAGGACCTTGGTCAGGATCGGTCCCATCGCGGGCAGCCCATTGACGATCGAGATGTTGGCGTCGGGATCCTCGTCCCGGAATTCCCTGGCCACGGCGCGCGCGGGAAGGTCGTGGCCCTCGCCGATGTCAGCCGAGATGATCAGGACCTTGCGCGGCTTGGCCTCCTGATCGGGCTCGCCGGCGGGAATCACGGCGGCGCCGGCGTTGTCGGCCTTGGCCTTGGCCTGCTCGTGACGCCAGTCGATGTACCTGCGTACGCCTTCGGCGAACGGGGTGGCGGCGGTCCAGCCCAGCTCGCGCTCGGCGCGCTCGCTGGAGACGATCTTGCCGCCGAAATCGCCGGGGCGGGCCGGGGTGTGGACGATCTCGACGTCGCCCATCAGCTCCTTGATCGTCTCGGCGATCTGCTTGATCGTCACGGTCTCGTCGCTGGCCAAGTTGTAGACGCGGTTGACGGCCACGTCGTCGAGGCCGCGGGCAACGCCGTCGGCGAGGTCCTCGACGTAGACGAACTTGCGCGACTGGCTGCCGTCGCCGGCCAGAGTCAGCGGATCGCCGGCCAGCGCCTTGTTGACGAACGCGGGGATGACCGCCGCCTCCCGCGCCCGAGGCCCGTAG
>DASXHG010000361.1:0-13072 GCA_036488625.1 Solirubrobacteraceae bacterium
AGGGCTCGAGCTCGTCGAGAAATGCCCGCGTTTCGGGCGTGATCACCCCCTGGGTCCAGGTCGCGGCCAGCGCGGCGCCGCGCGAGAACTGCTCCAGCGGCAGCGTGCCGCGCACGCCGAGGTCATGGTTGCCGGCCAGGCAGATCGCGGCGTGTTCGCGGGCCATCTCCACGCAGGCGTTGGGATCGGCCCCGTACCCGACGAGATCGCCCAGGCACCACATCTCCTGGCAGCTGGAAGCCTCGATGGCGTCCAGCACGGCCTCGAAGGCCTGCCGGTTGCCGTGGATGTCTGAGACGATCGCGACCCGCATCCGTACAGTTTCTCTTGTGAGAGCTCTCACGCGCGCCCCGACCCTGCTGCCCGTAGTTCTGGCGGCGGCGGCTGCCGAAGGGGCGCGTCGCCTGTTGAGCCCGCGGGACAAGGCGATCGAGCCCCTGCCGGTCCCCCTGGATCGCTACTTCAGTGCCGAGGAGATAGACCGTGGGCAATCCTATGCACGCCCTCAGCGGGCCCTCGGCCTGGTCCGGGCTGGAGTGGATCTGGCCGCCCTCGGGGCGGTGGTGGCCCGGCCGCCCAGTGCGCTGAGGTGGGCCGCGCGGCGCCCGGTGCTGGGCGGCGCCGGGGCTGCGGCCGGTCTATCGGCAGCGCTGGTGGTGCCGACGCTGCCGCTGAGCGCGCTGTCGCGGCGGCGAGCGGTGGCCGTGGGGCTCGACACCCAGTCCTGGGGCGGTTGGTTCGCCGATCTCGGTAAGGCGCTGGGCATTCAGGTCGTTCTGGCCTCCGCGGCCGGGGCGGGCGTGGTCGCTCTGACCCGCAGGCGGCCGCGTTCCTGGTGGCTGCCCGCGGCGGGCTCCTCGGTGCTCCTGGGCGGCGTGCTGGCGGCGCTGGCGCCGGTCATCCTCGAGCCCCTGTTCAACGACTTCACACCCCTGCCCGAGGGTCAGACCCGGACCGACGTGCTCGATCTCGCCGAGCGGGCGGGCGTGAAGGTGGGGGAGGTCTACTCGGTCGACGCCAGTCGCCGCACGACGGCCGCCAACGCCTATGTCTCCGGCCTGGGGCCGACCAAGCGCGTGGTCCTGTTCGACACCCTGCTCGACCGGTACTCACGCGATGAGATCCGCCTCGTCGTCGCCCACGAGCTCGGTCACGTTCGCCATCGCGATGTGCCGCGCAACGTCCTCTACGCGGCCCTCGTCGCTCCCGCCGGTGCGCTGGCCGTCCAGCGCCTGAGCTGGGTGCTGTCCGCGGAGCGGGGGACGCCGGCGATGCTGCCCTCGCTGGCGCTCGCCGCGGCCCTGATCAGCGCCCCCTTGGGCCTGATCTCCAACCGCCTGTCGCGCGCCGTCGAAAGGCGCGCCGACCAGTTCGCGCTCGAGCTGGCCGGGGCACCGGACGCGTTTATCTCCTTCGAGCGGACGATCTCCCTTCAGAACATCGCCGACCTCGATCCACCGCGATGGGTGAGTCGCCTGCTGGCCACGCACCCGCCCACGCTCGAGCGGATCGGTGCCGCGGAGGCGTTTGCCGCCCGCGCCCCGGCCTAAGCGCCAGGCGCCCGCAGGACGACCACGCAGTTCTGACCCCCGAACCCGAACGCGTTGACGGCGGCGGTGCGGACCTCGGCCGGCCGTGCGGTGAGCGGGACGTAGTCGAGGTCGCACTCGGGGTCGGGGTTGTGGAGGTTGGTGGTCGGTGGGAGCACGCTGTCGCGCATGGCCAGGACGCAGGCCATCACCGACAGTGCGCCGGCGGCGGCGATCAGATGGCCGGTCATCGACTTCGGCGAGCTGATCGGTACCCGCTCGGCGGCGGCGCCCAGGGCACCGTGGACGGCACGCGTCTCGGCGGCGTCATTGGCCCGCGTGGCCGTGCCGTGGGCGCACATGTAGTCGAGCTCGTCGCCGCGAACACCCGCGTTTTCGAGGGCGAGCGAGATCGCGCGGGCGGCGTGAACCCCGCTGGGCTCGGGCGCGCTCATGTGAAACGCGTCCGCGGTCAGCGCCCCGCCGGCGACCGAGGCATAGGGGCGGACGCCACGAGCGGCGGCGTGGGCGGCGGATTCGACCACCATCACGACCGCTCCCTCACCGAACACGAACCCGTCGCGCTCGGCGTCGAACGGGCGGCTGGCCGATTCTGGCTCGTCGTTGCGCTGTGAGAGCGGGCCCATCTTGGCCAGCCCGGCCAGCATCGTCTCGGTCAGGCCCGCGTCCGTCCCGCCGGCCAGGACCACGTCGGCCTCCCCGGCCAGGATCAGGCGCCGGGCGTCGAGCAGCGCCGCCGTGCCGCTCGCGCAGGCCAGGGCGCTGGCCGAGACCGGACCGTGGAACCCGTGATCGATGGCCACCTCGCAGGCGGCCATGTTGGGGATCATCGACGGCACCCAGTACGGGCTCACCTCACGCACGCCGCTGGCGGCCATGCCGCGGACGTTCTCCTCGGTCTCCGGTAGCCCGCCGATGGCGGTATGGATCAGCACGCCGGCGCGGGCGGTCCCCTCGGCCGTGAGCTCGAGGCCGGCGTCGCTGACCGCCTCCCGGGCGGCGACGATGGCCAGCTGCGTAAACCGCGCCGTGCGCCGCGCTCGTTTGGGGCCCAGCGCGGCCACCGGGTCAAAGCCGCGGACCTCGGCGGCGATCCGAACCGGCAGCGAGGAGGCGTCAAAGCGGGTGATCGGGCCCACGCCCGAGCGCCCCGCGGTCAGCCCCTGCCAGGTCTCGGCGGCGCTGTTACCGAGCGGGGTCAGCGCGCCGATTCCGGTGATCACCGGGTCCTCAGGACCACCCCACGACCCGCCCATCCTGCGGCGTGGATCAGCTCCCGGCGGAGGGCGGAGGAGGTCCGCCTCCCCACTCGGGCAGGCTCTTGATGCCCTCGCGGGTCTGCCACTTGGAGTAGTTGTCCTGCATGGCCTCGATCAGCTCGCGCATGAAGCGAGGGCTCAGGTTGATGCGGGAGACCACGACACCGGGGATTTCCTCCTCCTCGACCTCGTGGTCGACGCGGGCGAAGGTGACGGTGAACTCGTAGTCAGAGTGGCTGACGTTGGCGAAGTTCGAGTAGACGCCGGCCATGATCTCCGGCGAGAAGTGGATGTTGATGTGGCGTTCGGGCTGATTGGGATCTTCCATATGTTCGTAGTATCCCATCGTGCGCATCGTCGTTGTCGCCGTGGGGAGATTGCGGCCGCCATTTGCCGATGACATCCAGCACTACCAAAAGCTGCTGGCCGGTCATACGCGCCTCGAGCTGATCGAGGTCCGGGAGGACGAACAGGTGATGCGCCGGATCCCCGACCGAGCGTTCGTGTCGCTTTTGGACCGCGGCGGCGCCCGCCCCGACTCGCTGGCCTTCGCCAATTTCCTCGAGGATCGGCGCCGCAGTGGGATCGATCTGTGCTTTGTCATCGGGGGTCCGTTCGGGCTCGAGCTGGAGGACGTCGACCACCGGCTCTCGCTGGGGGACATGACGCTGCCGCATCAGCTCGCCCGGGTGGTGCTGCTCGAACAGCTCTACCGCGGGCACAAGATCCTCGCTCGAGAGCCGTACCACTACTAGTCGTGAGCAGCGGCGGCGACATCCCGGGGAGGCGGCGTCGGGCGCTGGAGCAGCGCACGCGCAACCGGCGCGAGGTGCGGATGTTCGCGCGCCGGCTGATGGTCCTGTTCGTCGCCCTGGCGGCGTTGATCGTCATCGGCACGCTGGCCTTTGCCCTGACCGAGGGCGCCTCGGTGGGCTACTCGTTCGCGTGGACGCTGGACACCGTGACCACCCTGGGGGCGATCCCCGACCCCCACGACGCGGCCGGCCGGGTGGTGGTCGTCGCGCTGGAGCTATTTGGCATAGGTACGCTCTTTTACGGCCTGGCCACGGTGGCGGAGTTCTTCGTCTCGGGCCAGCTCAGCGGCCTGCTCGACGAACGGCGGACTCAGCGCGTGATCGATTCCTACTCAGACCACTTCATCATCTGCGGCTTCGGGCGTGTCGGCCGCCAGGTGGCGCGCGACCTGCGCCTGGGCGGGGTGCACCACGTCGCCGTCGACAGTGACCCCGGCCACCGGGAGCTGGCGGCGTCGATGCGCGTCCGCTACATCGAGAACGAGGCCGCCGACGACGACGTGCTGCTGAAGGCCGGGATCGAGCGCGCCCGGGCCCTGATCGCGTGCGTGGACTCCGACGCCGAGAACATCTTCATCGTCCTGACCGCACGGGGTCTGCGGCCGGACCTGCTCATCGTGGCCCGCGCCTCGGCCGAGGACAGCGAGAAAAAGCTTCGCCAGGCCGGCGCCGACCGCGTGATCTCGCCCTACAAGACGTCGGGCTCGGAGATGGCCCGGGTCGCACTCCACCCCCAGGTCGGCGGGGCGGTTCAGGTCGCTGACTACCGGATGGAGGAGATCGACGCCACCGCGGGCAGCGAGGGGGTTGGCAAGACGATTCAGGCCGTGCGGGGCGAATCGGTGATCGTCGCCGTTCGCCACACCGACGGCCGGCTCGAACCGCAGCCCGCTCCGGGAACCGTCATCGAGGCCGGGGACATGCTGGTGGCGATCGGTAGTCCGGCCGCGCTCGAGGAGCTCGAAGGCGCCTTCCAGCCCGTGGTGGTGCCGAGCTCGTGACACCGCCGCTGCTGGAGCTGCGCGAGGCCGTTCAGGCCGCGGCGGCCACTGTCCGGGGCGACGGCGAGGCCCCGGCCCAGACGCGGGTAGAGCGCCCCAAGCGGGACAACCAGGGGGACTACTCGACCAACGTGGCGATGCTGCTCGCTCCGGCGCTCGGCGCGCCCCCGCGCGAGATCGCCGCTCGCGTCGGTAACGAGCTGGCCCAGTCTCTGAGCGCCGAGCTGGCCAGCTGGGAGATCGCCGGGCCCGGCTTTTTGAACCTGACCCTGTCCGACGACTGGTACCGCCGCGCGACGCGCATCGTGCTCGAGGCCGGCGACCGTTATGGGGCGGGCGCCGTCGAGCGGCCCGAGCGGGTGCTGATCGAGTTCGTCTCCGCCAACCCCACCGGCCCGCTGGTCGCCGCCAACGGCCAGGCCGCGGCCTACGGGGACGCGCTGGCCCGGATCCTCGAGCACTGGGGCCATCACGTCCACCGCGAGTACTACTTCAATGACGCCGGCGGCCAGATCCGCCTGCTCGGTGAATCGGTTCTGGCCCGCGCCCGTGGGGGGCAGATCCCCGAGGGCGGCTACCAGGGTGAGTACGTGAGCGACCTCGCCGAGACGATCCCGGGTGTCGAAGCGATGACCGTGGAGGAGGCCGCGCGTGCCGCGGTCGAGATCCTGCTCCGGCAGGTCAAGGCGACCCTCGAGCGTTACCGAGTCCACTACGACCGTTTCTTCAGTGAACGGACCCTTTACGAAGGGTCCCCGTCGTATCTGGACCGGGCGCTGGAGATAGTGGCCGAGGGCGGCAACAGCTACCGCTCAGACGGTGCTCTGTGGCTGCGGACGACGAACTTTGGCGACGACAAGGACCGAGTACTCGAGCGCGCCGACGGAGCACCCACGTACCTGGCCGCCGACCTCGCCTATCTGCTCGAGAAGCAGGAGCGGGGGGTCGAGCGCCAGCTGCTGCCCGTCGGCGCCGATCACCACGGCTACGTGGCCCGGATGAAGGCGGCCTCGGCCGCCCTCGGCGAGGATCCCGACCGGCTCGAGATGCCGATCCTCCAGTTCGTTCACCTCGTGGAGGGCAGCGAACGGGCCGCGATGTCCAAGCGCCGGGGCGAATTCATCCGCCTCGATGACCTGCTCGACGAGATCGGGGTCGACGCCACCCGCTACTTCATGCTCCAGCGCTCGCACGACCGCACGGTCGACCTGGATCTCGACCTGGCCAAGCGTCAGGACCGCGAAAACCCCGTCTACTACATCCAGTACGCCCACGCGCGGATCGTGACCATGCTCGGCAAGCTGTCACCCGAACGGGTCGCGGCCGCCCTCGCCCCCGACGCCGACTGGGGCGACGCGGAGCTGCATCCGGCCGAGCGGGCCCTGATCAAGACGCTGGCCTCGTTCCCCGATGAGGTGGCGGAGGCGGCGATCAGACGCGGTCCGCACCGGATTGCCGCCTATGCGCTCGAGCTGGCCCAGGAGTTCACCGCCTTTTACCGCGACTGCAAGGTCGTCGGCGTCGAGCCGGAGTCCGTCGAGTCCTTCCGGATCGCCCTCTCCCAGAGCGCGCGTCAGACGATCGCCCTGTCACTCGGGCTACTCGGCGTGTCGGTCCCGGATTCGATGTAGCCGCGGGCCCGGGCGTCGGGGCCGCGGCCGGACCGGTCAGGCCTGCCGGGCCAGATCCTCACGCAGGCGCCGCTCGTCCTCAGGATCCAGTGCTTTCGAGCCGCCGGCCATCGGCTCGGCCGCGGCAAGCCGCGAGCGCCGGCGCCACTTCGGCAGCGTGTAGACCAGGACGGCGGCCCCGACGATCAGGATCGCGGGCGGCAGGATGTAGATCACGAGGTTGAAGCCATTCGCCGGCGGCTTGGCGAGCACGGCGGGACCGTAGTTGGCGACGAGGTTCTTCTCGATCTGGCTCTTGGTCAGGCCCTGGAATATGAGTTGGCGGATGTAGGCGCGCTCCGAAAACGCCTCGGGTGACTGGGCCACGGCCAGCGGCTCGTGGCAGGCCACGCACATGACGTCGCTCTGGACCTGGAGGAAGGAGGCCCGACTCTTGGCCGCGGCGAGCCCGGCCTGGGTCAGCGGCGAGCCCAGCAGCAGCACGGCGGCGCTCAGCAGCCCGAGGATCGCCCGCTGGCGACGGCGGTTCACGAGCGCTCAGCCAGGATCGGCGGCAGCGTCTTCTTCAGCCACGTGTTGTCGAGCTGGAAGCGGCGCAGTGCCTGGATGCGGCCCTGGCGATTGATGACGAATGTCTCGGGGACGCCGGTGGTCCCGAACGAGCGCACGAAGTTGCCGCTCACGTCCCGCAGGACGGGATAGGTGATGTGCTGCTGATGCACAAAGGCCTCAGAGGCCGAGGTGTTGTCGAGATAGGTAACGCCGAGGATGGTGGCGTGGTGTGAGCGCAACCTGCGCTCGGCGTCGGCCAGGATCGGCGCCTCCGCCTTGCAGGGGTCACACCAGGAGGCAAACACGTTCAGCACCACGACCTGGCCCCGGTAGTCGGCCAGCGACTTGGTCTGGCTGGACCCCAGCACCGGCAGCGCGGTGCTGGCGTCGGGCGCGGCCGGGAAGACCCCACGGGCGACCCGGGCGTCGATCGAGGAACCACCGGTCTGGCCCGAGACGCCAAAGGTCAAAAGCGCCAACAGGGCCACGGCGGCGATCCCGATCAGTCCCGGAAGCATGAACCGGCGCATAGCCGAGGAAACTTTAGAGACCGGGCGCTTGGTGACCGTCGCGTGTACCGCGCTGGCCTGCGGGTATCGTCGATCAACGTCCACGAAAGGTAGGGAGAAACCATGGGCGATCGCGCTCAGCGGCTCAAAGGCAAGGCTCAGGAGACCAAGGGGCGCATGAAGCGCCAGACCGGCAAGGACGCGCGCCGCCCGGGCACCGAGGCCCGGGGCACGGCTGAGGAGCTCAAGGGCAAGGCGAGGAACACGATGGGGAAGATCCGCAGCGCCGCCAAGCGACGGACGCGCTGACCCGGCGCCCGAGCCTCCCGCGCCTCAGGGTCGGGGGCTAAACTGCCGCCAGCCCCTGGGAGACGGGGTCATGCGGTGGTAGCTCAGTTGGTAGAGCGTCGGCTTCCCAAGCCGAAGGTCGCGGGTTCGACCCCCGTCCGCCGCTTTGGAAACGCCCGCTGGTTAGTGAGAGCTCATCCGGCATGGTGAGGTCAAGCCCACCCGGTTACCCTTCGCCCGGTGACCCTCGCCAGCTCCGCCGTTCCGGCAGCGCGGCTGCGGGGGCTGACTAAGCGCTACGGAGATCAACTCGCCGTCGACGGGATCGACCTCGAGCTCGCGGCGGGTGAGCTGCGCGGCCTGCTCGGTCCCAACGGTGCCGGCAAGACGACGCTTCTGCGGATTCTCTTTGGCCTCGTCGCAGCCGATTCCGGCTCGGTGGAGATCCTTGGCCGACCGCACGCGGCCACCCGCCGGCCTCCTCTCAACGGCGTGGCCGGGTTCGTCGAAGACCCGAGGTTCTACGCCTACCTTTCCGGGCGGGCCAACCTCGAGCTGCTCATCGAGCTCGACGACGATCCCAGCGCCGACGTCGACGAGGCGCTGGAGCGAGTCGGGCTCAGCGACCGAGCCGCCGAGCGTGTCGGCAGTTATTCGACCGGCATGCGCCAGCGGTTGGGAATCGCCGCCGCTCTGCTGCGCCGCCCACGGCTGCTGCTGCTCGATGAGCCGACGAGTGGTCTTGACCCAGCCGGCAACCGCGCGGTGGGGGCGCTTCTGCGCGAGCTCTCGGACCAGGGGGTGGCGGTACTGCTGAGCAGCCACCTCATCGGGGAACTCGAGCTGCTCTGCCACTCCTACACGATCGTCCGCGCCGGGCGGGTGGTCTGGGACGGTCCTCGGGCACGCCTCGAGACCGAGGCTCCGGGCTCGGTGTACCGGCTGCAGACCAGCGATGACGATGTCGCGTTGACGCTGGCGCGGCACAGTGACGGTCTGAGCGCCAGCCCAGCCGACGGGGTCGCAGGTCTGCGCCTGGCCGTCACCCCCGGCACCCTCGACGGATACATCCGCGCCGTGGTCGAGGCGGGTCTGGCGGTGCGCGGACTAGAACTTCTCGTCAGCCCGTTGGAGAGCATGTACTTCTCGCTGGCCAGCGACGACATCGCCACCGTTGCCCCGGAGCCTGGGATCCACGTAAACGGCGGCGCCCCGGTAAGACCGTGAGCCCGCTGGCGACGGCTCGCCCACCAGGACCTAGCGCCGCTATGGCGGAACCGGGCTCGGGCGGCCCTCGCGCTCCCGCCGTCCGGACCGCGGCCCGCACCGAGCAGCGGAAACTCATCGCCCAGCTACCGCTGCGCGTCCTCACCGTCGTCTGCGTGCTGGGACCGCTTGTGTTCGCGATCCTGCTCAAGGTTCAGAGCGGCACGCCGAGCGATGCGCTGTTCGGGGCCTGGGTCCACACGTCGGGGTTTGCCGTCTCCCTGGTCATCCTCAGCTTTGCCGCCAACTGGGGGTTTCCGATCATGGCCGGCGTGCTGGCCGGCGACCTGTTCGCCGGCGAGGACCGCCAGGGAACCTGGAAGACGATCCTGACCCGCTCCCGGACCCTGTCCGAGATATTCGCCGGCAAGGTGCTGACGGCAATGGTTCTTGCCCTCGCGCTGGGCACGCTCCTGGCCGTCTCGGGCCTCGTCGCCGGCGTGGTGCTGGTCGGCGCCCATCCGCTCACAGATCTTGGCGGCCGCGAGCTGTCGCCGGGGCACGTCCTGGTGCTGGTGGCGACCAGCTGGCTGGTCTGCCTTCCCCCGCTGCTGGCTTACACGAGTTTGGCCGTCCTGTTCTCGGTGGCCAGCCGCAACGGAATCATCGGCGTGCTCGGTCCGGTCGTCGTGGCCTTGGTGACCCAGCTCCTGAACCTGATCGGCAAAGGGGTGTGGGTCCATCTGCTCCTCATCGGATCGGCTTTTGACGGCTGGCACGGGCTGTTTGCCGCCCACGCCTTCCTGGGTCCCCTGGTCGTGTCGTTAGCCGTTTCGGTGCTATGGATCGCGGCCGCTCTCGGCGCCGCCTGGCGCATCCTCGAGCGGCGGGATTTCGTCTCCGACGCCGAGACCACGCGGACCGGGTGGCAGACACCCATACGCATCGCCCTCGGAGCGACGCTGATCATCGGACTCCTCGCCCTCGCCTCCAGCTTGGGGCCGGCGGGCGTCACCGCCCGGCGACTGACGGCCAGCCTCGCCCCGGAGTTTCGGCGCCTCACGCTGATCCAGCAGGCTCTGCTCGGTCACCCGATTCCGGCTGGGACGCGGTACCGGATCCTTCCCACCTGCGGCGGCCGGGGAGCCAAGCGCGAGGGCCCCGGCGACTGGACCTGCACGATGAACGTGTATGTGATCCTCCCCGGCGGAACGCAGCCACTCACCGACACGCCGGTCAGCTACGACGTGAGCGTGCAGTCCAACGGCTGTTACAAGGCCAGCTCGCCGCCGGCGTACGTCGGCCAGGCCCAGATCCGCGACCGGCGCGGACAGCTCGTGGTCAACCCGCTGGTCACCATCTACGGCTGCCTGAACATCCTGTAGGCGTCGGCGTCCCGGTCGCGGTCGCCGTGCCGTCGCCGTCGCCGGCCGCGCGGCTCAGCCGTCGCCGGGCGGATTGGGCCGGCAGGCCCAGGTGATGGGACATCTCGCCTGCCCGGCGGCGCGAGGCAGGCGCGAGCCCGCGGTCCCGAACACGTACGGATTGCGGCGCAGCATCGAACGCACGACGGCCGCCCGGTCGACTTCCTGCGGTGACGCATTGGGTCCGGCCACGGGGGGCGCCGACTTGGCCCCGTGCACCGAGGCCCACATGATCTGGTCAGAGATGGCCTGGGGCACCGCGTCCAGACGGGTGAACGGCAGCTCGTTGGACAGCGCGGTGAGCGGCGCCGATGCTCCGTTCTTGCTCGTCAACGGATACGTCGGGGACACGACGCTGTACGGAGCGTTGTTGGGCTTCTCGGAGCCCCTGATGAAGGCGTCGTACATCGGGGTGGCCACGGCATCGTTGAGAGCAAGCGGCTGCAACCCCAAGATGAGCTCCATCGTGCGCAGCATCGAGTACTGGTCATAGCGCGTGTGGACGACCGCGCCCGAACGGGCCCAGGGGCTGATGACGAACCCGGGGGAGCGGTGAGAGTCGACATGATCGGCACCGTCCTGTGAGTCATCCTCGACGACGAAGATGGCCGTCGACGGCCAGATCGACGAGTGTGAGATGGCGTCGACGATCTGCCCCAGAGCGAGGTCGTTGTCGGCAATGAAAGCTTGTGGCGTGGGATCGCCCGTCGTCGTGCCGTTGGTGTGATCGTTGGGCAGAATCATGTAGTTGAACTGCGGAACCGTTCCCGCCGCGACCTGCGACTGAAACTGCGGATACCAATCGTTGAACCGGCTCTGGCCGGCGAACGGGGTCCCGGTTTGCTTGTAGCTGCCGGAGTCCTGTGTGCAGCTGGCCGGGTTTGAGGCCTGCAGGCAACCGATGAACACGTTGTTGGGATACGACGGGTCGAGGTTCGCTTCGACCTTGGAGAACTGCGGCCGGTTCGACGCCGCCGTGGTCGGCGTCGTCCCCACCGCCTCGCCGTAGTCGCGGAAGCTCACCCCCTGCTTGGCTGCCTGATCAAAGAGGTAGAAGTCGGGCGGCGAGGTCACCGGGTAGATACCGAAGTCAAACGTGCCCCGGCGGTTTGAATAGTTAGCCGCCGTGGCCTTCTGGACGTAGTCGGTGGCGTAGGCACCGGCCGTGATGAGATGGCCGTCGACTGAGACCTCGGAGTCCTCGTAAAAGTGATCGAGCAGCGGGAACCGGCGCGAGAGGGCGTGCGCGTTGGGCGTGATCCCGCCGGTGGGACCGCTCACGCCGTTGTCGGCGAACAGCTCGAGGTTCGCGTTGCCGTCGCCGCGCGGATCCGAGCCGAAGATCTGGTCATAGGTCCGGTTCTCGCGGACGATGTAGAAGACGTGCTTGATCTGGGCGCTGGGATGCCCGGTCGCCGCCGGGACGGGGCTCCCCACCGGCTGACTTTCGCCGTTGGACGGCCTGGCCTGGGCGTCGGCCGCCGAGGTATCGGCGACGACCTCGCGATCGGTGGGGATCGGGAGCGTTCCCACGCGGCCGATGAGCAGGTCAAGCACGTAGGTTCCGTAGGCGTTTGCCGGGGTCTGGTACGGAGTCTGGGCGCCTCCGAAGTAGTAGCTGGGATTGGGACCCGAGCCGAAGCCCTTGCCCGCGACCCAGATGAGCTGACCCTGGTCGGTCGTCTGAACGCTGTCGGGGTATGCGGCCGTAGGAATGCGCCCGATCAGACGGTAGGCGGGCAGGCCCGGGATCTGGCCGGTGCCGGTGCCTCCGTTGCCAATCGCACAGCGGCGAATGGCCGGCAGCGCCTTCTGAGCCGCACGCACCAGCCTCGACCGCAGGCGCTTGCGCGCGCCGAGCGCGCGCAGCACCCGCTGGACATAGACCTGCTCCTGATGGCGCGACGGACCGGCGCATCGGCGGGAGCTGCGGGCGCGCAGGTAACGGCGAGACAGAGCGCGCAGCGTCATCACGTACCGATGGTGGGCCGCGACCCGCTGACGACCCCGGGCCCGAGCCAGACGCCGGGCCGCCGCGGCGCGCCGCGCGCGGTAGACGGCGATCGACTTGACCGACGGTGGCGTGTAGACCGTGTGCCCGGGTGGGGCGTGGCAGGCGACCGTCCGCGGGAGCGCCCTCAGAGCAGCGCGCAGCAGTCTGGCCCGGACGCGCTTTCTCGCACTCAGAGCGCGCAACACGCGCTGGACATAGGCCTGCTCCTGACGGCTCGTCGGTCCCGCGCACGCGGTCGAAATCCGAGCCCGGAGATACCTGCGCGAGAGCGCGCGCAGCGTCTGGGCGTAGCGGCGCCGGGCCGCCGCTCGCCGGGGGCCGCGCGCGTGAGACAGACGACGCGCGGCCGCCGAGCGGCGGGTGCGGTAGGCGGCGATCGACTTGACCGACGGCGGCGAGGAGACCCTCCGCCCGTGTCCGCCCGTGCTGCCGCCCCCTCCGGCGCTCGATCGCGCGGCGAGGGAAACAACCGCCAGCGCGTCTTCTCCTGCATCGGAGGCGTACAGCGTGGCGTCATCGGGAGAGACTGCGAGACTCGTGGGCGCAGTGCCGAGCCCAGCCGAGCGGCCGACGGAGATGAGGTGCTTCACCTTGTCCGTCGCTGTGTCGACGACGGCGACAAGATCTCGGTTGGTGACCGCGACGTAGAGCAGGGGCCGCTGGGTATCGGCGACCATGCCCTCGGGATGGCTGTTGAGATCACCAAGACTGCCGCCGAGCCCTGAGATCGTCGTCGTCACCTTGGCCGTCGCCGGGTCGATGACCGAGACCGTTCCGTCGTATTCATTAGAGACGTAGGCGCGCCCCTGCGGATCAAAGGCCA
>DASXHG010000383.1:0-7841 GCA_036488625.1 Solirubrobacteraceae bacterium
CTTTGAGCTGCCCGACCGCGTCGTGGCCCCGATCGCCTCCGGCTCGCTGTTCACCAAGATCGCCCGCGGCTTTACCGAGTGGATCGAGGCCGGCCTGCTCGAGGGTGAGCTGCCGATCTTCAACGGCGCCCAGGCCACAGGCTGCTCGCCGGTGGCGACCGCGTTCGCGGCCGGGCGCGACTTCTGCCAGCCCGTCAAGCCCGACACGATCGCCAAGTCGCTGGCCATCGGCAACCCGGCCGACGGCCCCTACGCCCTCGACCTGGCCCGGGGATCCAGCGGCTCGATCGACTCGGTCGATGACGACGAGATCCGCGCCGGAATCAAGCTGCTGGCCCAGACCACCGGCATCTTCACCGAGACCGCCGGCGGGGTGACCACCGCCGTCCTGGCCAAGCTGGCCGAGCGGGGGGACATCGACCCCGATGAGCGCGTCGTCGTCTACATCACCGGTGAGGGCCTGAAGACGCTGGACTGCGCCCGAGGCACGTTCGAGGCCTGGGAGATCGACCCGACGGTCGACTCGTTTGAAGGCGCAAGTCAGCGCGTCGGGGCTCTCGCATAGGATTGGCGGCCATGGCCGTCCGCGTCAAGATCCCCACGCAGCTCCGTGAGGCCACGGGCGGCGAATCACAGGCCAGCGTCGACGGCGGCACGGTCGGCGAAGTGCTGGACTCGCTCTACGAGCGCTACGGCGAGTTGCGCAGCCGGATCGCCGAAGACGGCGGCCTGCGCCGGTTCGTCAACGTGTACGTCGACGGCGAGGACATACGTTTTCTGGACGGGCTCGACACGCCCGTCGAGGATGGTGACGAGGTCACGATCCTCCCCGCCGTAGCTGGCGGCTGAGCCTCAGCGGGTCGCATTTCCGCGGGTCGCGTGCTGGCGGGTGGCAACCGCCGGCGGCGATCGCCCCGCTGCGGCCGCCGCGATTCCCCCTGCGGCCGCGATCGCCCCAGCCGCGTCCGCCGTCACCCCGTCAAGCCGACCGGGGTCAAAAACCGGAAACTATTTCCGGTTTTCGACCCAGCTCTCCGTCGAGGGGCGGTCCCGTACCCGACCCGGACGCGGGGTGGCTACTGAGCCTGAACCGCGCCCAGGCCGACCGGGCAGCTGACGCCCGTGCCGCCCAATCCGCAGTAGCCCCACGGATTCTTGTGCAGGTACTGCTGGTGGTAATCCTCGGCGTAGTAGAAGGTGCCAAGCGGGGAGATCTCGGTGGTGATCTCCGGGTAACCGGACGCGCGCAGCCGACCCGCGTAGGCGAGACACGATGACTCGGCGAGCTCGCGGACCTGCTCGCTGTCATACAGGATCGCCGAGCGGTACTGGCTTCCCACGTCGTTGCCCTGGCGCATGCCCTGGGTCGGGTCGTGGTTCTCCCAGAACAGGCGCAGCATCTCGGCGTAGGAGGTCTGGGCGGGGTCGAACACGACCAGCACGGCCTCGGTGTGACCGGTGCGGCCGCTGCACACCTCCTCGTAGGTCGGGTTGGGGGTGAACCCGCCCGCGTAGCCGACCGCTGTGGTGTGCACTCCCGGCGCCTGCCAGAAGACGCGCTCCGCACCCCAGAAGCAGCCCATGCCGACGACGAGCTGCCCAAAACCCTCGGGGAAAGGCGGCTTCATCGACGTGCCGAGGACGGCATGACGCGCGGCGACCGGCATCTCGGTCTGGCGGCCCGGAAGCGCGGTGGCGGCGTCGACCATCTGACTCTTGTTGTGTAGTCCAAACATGTCTCTAAGACTACGCCGCGGCCGACCCCGCCAAAAGCGGCGCAACTCGAATCCAATGTGGTCTCACAAAACCCTCACGGGCACCGCGGGGCGATGCGAGACAATTGGTCGCAATGACCGGTTCGATCCTCCCGCCCACCGGAGATGGCGCCCCGCGGCGGCGCGGTCGCAAACGGATTGCGCTGGCCGTGTTGGCCGGTCTGATCCCGATCGTCCCGATCATCATCGCCCTCAGCCTCAGTGGGGGCGGCGGCAGCGGCCAGACGGCGACGGCCGGCTCGCTCTACACGCCGGTTGCGCAGGCGCCAAGCCGGCCATCGGAGACGCTGCCGCCTGGCGCCGGTTCGCTGGTGGCTCTCGTCAAGCACCCGACCGAGATGCGCTCACGTCCGGCCGGTCACGCCATTGCCCATCTGGGCCGGCGAACCGATTTCGGATCGCCCGCCGCCCTCTGGGTCGTGCGGCGGTCGGCGGGCTGGCTGGGCGTGGTCAGCCCGCTGGCCGGAAACGGCAAGGTGGGATGGATCCCGGCCTCCGACACGTGGCTGTCTCGCGTCGACTGGCAACTGCGTGTCTCGCTGGCCTCGCGCCATCTGAGCGTCCTGGAGGGCGGTCGGATCGTGGCCCGCTACAAGGTCGCCATCGGCGCGCCGGCCTCACCCACACCCACCGGCCGCTTCGCGGTCACCGACCGGCTGAACACCGGAGACCCGAGCGGCCCCTACGGCTGCTGCATCCTGGCCCTCTCGGCCAAGGCGCCGCACGCCATCCAGGGTTGGAACGGCGGTGACCGGATCGCCATCCACTCCACTCCGGAGACCTGGAGCATCGGCCACGCCATCAGCCACGGGTGCGTTCGGCTGACCCTGGCCGAGGGTCGGTGGCTGTTGGCCCACATCCCGCTCGGGACTCCGACCCTGATCTCGGGTTAGCCCGCCGCCGGGCGCTCCCAGCCACCGGGCGCGGACCGGGGGAAAACCGCGGTTCCTAGCTCGGTGGGTCCAGTTCGCCGCTGGCCCGGCGGATCTTGTCGATCGCTGAGCGCAGCAGCCGCGAGACCTGCATCTGGGAGGTCCCGACCCGCTGGGCGATCTCCGATTGGGTGAGGTCGCGCGCGAAGCGCAGATAGAGGATCAGCCGGTCGGTTTCCGACAGGGTGTCGACGCCGGAGGCAATGACGCTGAGGTACTCGGCTTGCTCGAGGCGCTCATCCTCGGCGCCGAGCATCCGGGAGGGACGAGGCCCGGGCGAATCGTCGTCATCGGATGAGCCCTCGAGCGGAGAGGCGTGTCGGGCGTGGTAGGCCTCGACCGCCTCCAGCGTCTGCTCCTCAGTCGCGCCCAGGGCCGTGGCCAGCTCGGTCAGCGACGGAGAGCGTCCCAGCCGTGACGAGAGCTCGTCTGTGACCCGGGCGAGTTCGACCGCCCGCTCCTTGATCCCGCGCGGCACGTGAAGCGCCCAGCCGCTGTCCCGGAAATAGCGCTTGAGCTCACCGACCATCGTCGGGGTTGCGTAGCTGGTGAAGGCGAAGCCGCGCCCGGGGTCAAAGCGGCTGATGGCCTTCAGCAGGCCGACCATCGCGACCTGAGTCAGATCGTCGAGCGGCTCTCCTCGCTGGTGGTAGCGACGGGCGACGCTTCGCGCGAGCGGTTCGAAACGCGAGACGAGTTCCTCGACCACCGCATCCTCGCCCGAGCCCCCTCGGAGCTCGAACAGGTTCTCGGTCGGCATCGCCTTGAGCGCGTCGCGGCGGGTGGTCAAGTCTGGGGTTCCCGGTCTGGGCAAGCGTGTGTCTGCGGAGGTGATCCGGCGTCATCCCACGATGGCTCTGCCCGACAGTCTGCCCCGGCTCGACGTCCGGCTAGCCTCCCATCGCCTACTAACAAGCCCCACCGCCGTAGCAAAACGGCGAGAAACCCGGCGGGGATGATAACGGCGGCGGAGGCGACGACCGGCGCTTGGCCGTTCAGCTAGGCGAGCGAGGGTTCGGGCTCGGCTCGCGGAGCGCTGAGGACGAAGACCTCGACTTGAAAATTTTGACGTATGTCATTGGCGCTCATGAACGACAGCACCGACCTGCCGAGGGTGCGCTCGACGGCGCCGATCATCGCCTCGCGCATGGCGTCCTGGAGACCGAGGCGGCCGGCGGCGACCACGTCGCTTTGATCGTTGCCCTCGAGTGTTTGCTCGGCCCGCGTATATCCGCCCTCGAGCAGGCAGACGACCAGATCGCCATCGACCGTGGTCCGGGTGTTGGCCGGGCCCCGTCCTACGAACTGCTTGTGAATGTGGGAGATCGCGTTCGAGATCTCCACCGTCGGCGCGGTTGCCGCCTCGTTGCCGAGCGACTGAGCTTCAGCTTTGGATTCAAACATCGTCGGCCCCTACCCAGTGGATATTCCGGTCTGCGACAAGTCTAGTTCCGGAACGGCCTGGACGGGAGCTTGTGCGTGGTGGCAGCGGGTAGGCATTGAAAGGCCCGTGTCATTCTGTCCGCCACTTCGCCACAGAGACGAGCGCCTCGGAAGCCCGGTCGCAGATGGGAGCCAATTAGGGATACCCGGAACGTGAAGGCAGCACGCATCGGGTGCTCGGGTTGGGCTTACGACGACTGGCGCGGGCGCTTTTACCCGGCCCGCGAACCACGCCGCCGCTGGCTCGAGCTCTACGCCGAGCGCTTCGACACTGTCGAGGTCAACAACACCTTCTACCGGCTGCCCAGGGTCGAAGCGGTCCAGGCGTGGGTGCAGCAGACCCCGGCGCAGTTCAGCTTCGCGGTCAAGGCCAGCCGCTATCTGACTCACATCCGCCGCCTGACCGACACGGCCGAGGGCGTCAGGCGGTTCTACGAGCGGATTGAGCCGCTCCAGAGCAGCGGGAAACTCGGCCCCGTGCTGTGGCAGCTGCCGGAGAACTTTCACCGCGATGATGAGCGCCTGTCCGGCTGGCTGAACGCGCTGCCCGCGGGACGGCACACGATCGAGTTTCGTCATCCGAGCTGGTTCGTGGCCCCGGTCATGCGGGCGCTGCGCGAGCACGACGTCGCCCTGACCGTCGGCGACCATCCCGATCGCCCGTTCCAGTCCCATGCCGCCACTGCATCCTGGCGGTTCGTGCGCTTCCACTTCGGCGCCCGGGGCCGGAACGGGAACTACTCGCAAACCGAGCTCGACACGTGGGTGCGACGGATTGCCGCGTGGCGACGGTCAACCGAGGTCTACGCCTACTTCAACAACGACTGGAGCGGCTACGCCCCGGCCAACGCGCTGTATCTCAAGCGGCGGCTGTCAGTCTGACTCGGCGGCGATCTCGGCTCGGTCGACGGGGAGTCCGAAACGCGCGCGGAGGTCCTCCTCGTCCACGTCCTCGCGGTAGCGACGCTCGCCCTCGGGGTGCACGAAGACGACGATCCGGTCGGCGGGGAAGGTGTGGAGCGCATCCTCCAGGGCATCGTCGAGATCGCCTTCGCCGGTGTCGGCCGAGGCCGACACGCCCCCCGCGCCGAGTTGGTCCAGGCTCTCCTGCCGGACGGCCTCGGCGCGCTCGATCGCCTCGTCGGCGTCGGAGACCCAGAAGCGCAACGCATTGGCGTGCAGGGCCGGGGCGACGACCATCACCTCGACGTCGGTCGAATCGACGTCGTCGGGCAGGGCGCCCCGGAGGGCGTCGGCCGTGATCGGCTCGCTGGTAATGGCCAGAACCCTCATCGCTTATAGAGCGAGTCGAACAGATCCTGGAAGTGCTCGTTGACCACGTTGCGCTTGACCTTCAGGGTCGGAGTCAGTTCTCCATCCTCGATCGTGAGGTCGCGATCGAGGATCACGAACTTCTTGATCTGTTCGACCTGGGCATAGTTGGAGTTGGCGCGGTCGAGCTCATCCTGGATCATCGCCACGACCTTTTCGTCCTTGGCCAGTTCGGCCATGTCCTCCGGCAGGTCGTTCTCCTTGGCCCAGGGCAGGATCTCCTCGGGATCGAGCGTGATCAGGGCCACCGGGAAGGGGCGGCGGTCTCCATACATGACCGCCTGGGAGATGAAGCGCGACTGTTTGAGGTCGTTCTCGATGTTCGACGGGGTCAGGTTCTTGCCGCCGGCGGTGATGATGATGTCCTTCTTGCGGCCGGTGATCGACAGATAACCCTCGTCGTCGAGCTGCCCGACGTCTCCGGTGTGAAGCCAGCCGTCGACGAGCGTCTCCGCCGTCGCCTCGGGGTTGCGCCAGTACTCGCGGAAAATGTTCGGCCCCTTGAGCAGAATCTCGCCGTCGTCGTCGGCGATCCGCACCTCAACGCCTGGCATCGCCCGGCCGACGGTGCCGAACTTGAAGTTGTCCAGAGTGGCCACGGTCCCGACGGCGGTCGTCTCGGTCATGCCCCAGCCCTCGAGCACCGGCACGCCACAGGCGTAGAAGAACTCGAGGATCTCGGAGGCGATCGGGGCGGCGCCGGTGACGGCCTGCTTGACGTGGTCGCCGAACAGTCCTCGCACGCGGCTGTAGAGCTGCTCATCGGCGGCCTCAAACGCCTTCTCCATCTCCTCAGGGACATCCTCGCCCCGCTGGCGACGCTCTCTGACTTCGATCCCCAGCTTGACCGCCTGCTGGAAGCGCTCCTTGTCCTCGTCTGAGCCCTGCTCCTGCATCTTCATCGCCGCCGTGTAGAGCTTCTCGAAGATGCGTGGCACCGACGGCAGATAGGTCGGATGGGAGTCGATCAGCTCGGGCAGGATCTCCTTGGTGTTCCCGCCGTAGAACACGATCGTCGTGCCCTGGTCAAAGGACGCCAGGTGTACCGTGAGCGCGAACGCGTGGGCGAGGGGGAGGAACAGGTAGGTCTTCTCGCCCGGTTCGATGAAGCTGATCTCCTCGACCATTTCGCACACCGACATCGCGTTGCGGTGCGTGAGGACGACGCCCTTGGGCGGTCCGGTTGTCCCCGAGGTGTAGATGATCGTGTAGGCGTCCTCGGGCTCGACTGCCTCCTGTCGGCGGGTCAGGTCCTCCCGGTCAGCGCCGTGGCCACGCTCACGCAACTCGTCCAGTGTCATGTCGCCACCGCCGGGCTCGAACCCGATCGTCGTTTCGAGCTCCCCGAGCTCGTCGCGGACCTTGTCGATCTTGGCGCGCTGATTCTCGTCCTCGCAGAAGACCGCCTTTGCGCCGGAGTTACCCAGCACCCACGCGCACTCCTTGGGCGAGTTGGTCGGGTAGACGGGCACGACCACGCAGCCAGCGGCCGAGATGCCGTAACTGGCCAGTGTCCACTCGATCCGGGTGTCGGACAGGATCCCGACCCGATCGCCGGGCTCGAGGCCGAGCCCGATCAGACCGAGGGCGATCTCCTCGATTGCCGTCCCCGCATCGGCGTAGGTCATGTCCTTCCACTCGCCGTCCACCTTGTAGGTGGCGGCCACTCGGTCGGCAAACCGCTCCGCCGAGGAACCGGGCAGCAGTGCCACCGTGGCCACCGAGGCTTTGGCTGTAGTCGTATCGGTCATCGCTCTCCTCCTGCGCGGGTGAGCAGCGATCTTTACATGTCTGGCGCCGCGGGGCGCAGTAAATCCTGATCGGTGCCCATCCGAGTTTGCATTCGACCGGGAAGAGGTACATACGCGTCGGAAGTGGGGGCGGCACGCGTGCCAAACGTCCCGGCGGGAGCCGCCCACTCCAACCCGCCGGGGCGCTCTTTAACCTGTTCAACGGGTTGAACGCTCGAGCTGCCGCGCGGCCCATTGACCCGTTTGAAGCCGCCGCGTGTAATTGCAGCACTGCCGGGGCAACATCAAGGGGTCAGATGAGCACCGTTTCTAACCTCGACTCAAGCATCGGCGTCGCGCTCTGCGCCCACACCCATCAATCGGGCCGGCTCAGGTTCGACGACAGCCGAGCGTTGACCGCCTGGCTGGTCTGCGACGACTGCGAGGAGACGGTCGACTTTCTGCCCCGGCAGACCAGCGCCGCCGCGACTCACCCGGCCGCAGCCCAAGCAGAGTCGTCCACTGTTCGCGACGCATCACAGGCCGCCTGATCGACCCCGCGTCACTCGATCGACGCCGCGCTGCCTGATCGACTCCGCGCTGCCTGATCGACTCCGCGCGGCCTGACT
>DASXHG010000410.1:0-9596 GCA_036488625.1 Solirubrobacteraceae bacterium
AACGTCGATCATCAGGATCGATCCGGCCGGAAGCTCGTTCTGAAGAGTCGGGGTGAAGGCGGTCTGGGCGCTGTTCAGGCGCTGGAGCGTCGGGTCAAGCGCGCTGTGAACCACGACCCGCATTCCCGTGCTGCTGGGAGCGAGACCCACGGCCACTGCCTGGAGCGCGGGCGAATAGAGCAGGTCCCCGAGGGCACCCACGATGCCCCCGCGGGGCGAAAGGAGGCGGCGGACCCCGGCCGAGGACGCGTAGGCGCTCAGCACCCGTCGATCCGCTTGGGGTGCGAGGGCGCGCTGATACACCGACGATTCGGACAATGACGAGCCTCCGTCAGCGGTGTCCACAGCCGCGCGGACGCTGGCGTCCTGTCCGGCGATCAGGAAACGCGACACGAAGGCGAGCTCGGTGCCTGACGGGTAGGAGTAGAGCTTCGTACCCCGGTAGGTGGCGTGCTGGACCGCCCCCTCTTGGGTGAGGAACGCGCGCGCCTGCGCCGGATGGCGCGCAGCGAGGATGATCAGCGAGTCCGCCGTTGCCGTGGGCGTGTTGAGCAGCGCGACAGCGGCCTCGCCGCCGGCCCAGGGCAGGATCTGGGAGAGCCCCGTGGCCTTGCCGCCGGACAGGATCGAGGCGACCCGGCTCTCGACGGCGCCGCTCAGCCGTGGGTAGTCCGGAAAACGCCGCGCGACGGTAAATCCGTCACCCAGAGCGGAGCTGCCCCGCTCGAGCGAAATGTCGACGAAGCCGAGTGCGTCCGCGGGCACCAGCTGCGCTGGGCCCGTCGGGCCGGAGCTGTGGGCCACGACCACCAGTACGAGGGCCAGGATAAGCAGCGCCCCACCCAGCAGCCCCAGCATCGCCGTGAGCCTCCGGCGCCGGGGTGGGACGCTACCGCTGGACTCCGGGGCCGGCTCGGGACCGCCCGCGCTCAAGCCTGGAACCGGGCTGGCCGGTTCCGGGCCGCCCGCAGTTTGGCCGGGACCCGGGGTGGCCGGTTCCGGACCGGCTGGGCTTTGGTCGGGACCCGGGGCCGGCTCGCGACCGGCCAGGATTTCGTTCACGCGACCGAATTAATCACGCCGCCGCGCCGCGGGCGCCGGTAGGCCGGCGCTCATTGCGGGCGACGAAGTCGATGATCGCCGGCACGCCCTCCAGGCGGTAGCGCTGGCGAAGCTGGTTCTCCAGAAAATAGGCGTAGTCGCGGGTCACGCGGGCGCGGGAGTTGACCTGGATCGAGAAGCGCGGCGGCCGCTCGGAGGTCTGGGTCATGAACAGCAGCCGCAGACGATGTCCCGAACCGGCGCCGCGGCCGCCGGCGCCCACCGGAGGCTGGCGTTTGGCCACGACCTCGCTCAGGAAGCGGTTCAGCTGTGGAGTCGGAATCCGGGTGCGGCTGCGGTCGGCGAGCGCGATCGCCTCGATCAGCAGCCGGTCGACATGACGGCCGGTCTTGGCGCTGGCGGTGAGAACGCGCGGGCGCAACCGAAGCTTGTTGTGAGCGCGGGCGCGCTCGTAGTCGAGATCCACGTCCTCGGCCAGGTCCCACTTGTTGAGCACCAGGGCCGTGGCGCAACCGCTCTTCATGGCCAGCTCGGCGACGCGGATGTCCTGACTGGTCACCCCGTCAGTGGCGTCGCAGACCACCAGCGCCACGTCCGCGCGCTCGGCCGCGCGCTGCGAGCGCAGGGTCGTGTAGTACTCGACGGACTCGTGGACCTTGGCCTGCCGCCTGATGCCGGCGGTGTCGACCAGGATCAGGTCGCGCTCGCCGAACCGGATCGGCAGGTCGATGGCGTCGCGGGTGGTACCGGCGAGAGGGCTGACGATCACGCGGTCAGAGCCGGCGAACCGGTTCACCAACGAGGACTTGCCGACGTTGGGCCGGCCGATGAGGGCCAGTCGGACAACGCTCGGGTCGTCCTCGAGCGGATCGCCCTCCGGGGCCAGCGCGGCCAGCCGGTCGAGCAGGTCCCCGGTGCCGAGCCCCTGAGCGGCGGACACCGGGATCGGATCGCCGAGCCCGAGGGCATGGAACTCGGCGGCCAGATGGAGGTCGGCTCCGGTGTCGATCTTGTTGGCCGCGACGAGCACCGGAACCGGGCTGCGGCGCAGCAGATCGGCCATCTCGTGGTCGCCGGGACGCAACCCCGCTCGGGCGTCGACGACGAGCACGGCGGCCCCTGCGTCCGCCAGCGCGGCGCGGGCCTGGTCCTGGATCTGGCCGGCGAGAACGTCGTGGTCGTCGAGGTCGATGCCGCCCGTGTCGATCAGGGTCAGGGCACGGCCGTTCCACTCCGTGCGGAGCTCCTTGCGGTCCCGGGTGACCCCAGGCCGCTCGTGGACCACGGCCTCGCGGGACTCGGTCAACCGGTTGACCAGCGAGGACTTGCCCACATTCGGATAGCCGACGATCGCAATCTTCATGACTGGTGAGGCTAGCTGCGAGACAAACCCCACTCAGCGCGAACCCCAACCAGCGGGGGCCGGCGTCGTGCCGGCCCCCGCTCAGGGGTGCTGCGTCCCCTGTCCTGCGAGGGAAGGGTTAGCTGGTGGTCATGACCCGGGGAGGTCGGTGCCGGCCCCGGCGCAGTAGCCGGCGCCGCCCGCCGCCTGGTTGCTCCACAGCGACTGGACCGCGAAGCGCTCACCCTGGTTGCCGTTGATGTCGCCGATGGCGCCCGGGACCGGCTCGGGAGGCCCGGTCGCGGTGAGCAGGTTCTCGCCGACCCACGCGCACTTGTCGCCGTTCTCGTTGGCGTCCAGCGGGTCATACCAGCCGCCGATCTGCTGGGCGCTCGTCCCGGTACCGATGACATCCTCGGCGCCCGGATCGGTGACCGTCTCCTCGATCTCATGACCGAGCACGATCGAGAAACCGTCCAACGTGCCGGACGGTCCGCTGTTGACGGCGTTCTCGCCGCACACGTTCACGCCGCCGGAGTTGATCGCCAGCGAGTAGGGCATGTTCGTGTAGGAGATCCCCTGCGTGAGGCCGTTGTAGATACCGCTCTCGACGCCGGGATAGGTGTAGTCGTGGAACGCGCAGTAGCCGGTCGACACCGCGTTGGGATCGCTGTAGTTGGGCGGCTGGGCGATCACGATGTCGGCGTTGTTGAGGTCGGTGATCCCGAAGTGGGCCACCGCCCGCTGAGCTTCCGCGGCCAGATCGGTGTAGGTGTTGGTCGAGCCGCCCGGATTGGTGCCCGACGTCTTGGGCAGGCCGGTGATCGAGTTGGCGTCATCGACCCAGATACCGCTCAACTGGTCGGTCGGGTTGGTGATGTTCTGGTTGGCGCCTCCGACGGTCTGGAAGTACTGCGTCTGCTCGCCGGCCCACTGGGTGCCGCCCAGCTGGTTGACGAAGTCGGCCATGTACTTTCCGGCCCCGTCCGGGTCGCACTGCAGGGTCGCCGTGATCGTGCCCTCGGCGATGTTCTCGGGGCTGCAGGTCTGGTTGGCGGGGAACGCGCCCGGCTCGCCCCAGCCCCAGTAGACGATGTAGACGTGGGGGCTGGTCTGGACGTGGCCGCCGTAGTAGGACATGTTGCCCGGGACGGGCAGCGTCGTGGCCGGGAATTCCGGCAGGCCGCAGTTTGAGAACGGCGCCGGGAGCATCCCGTTCTCGGGGCACGGTGGCGCGGGCGGCTGAAGGCTGCCCGCCGGCGCGAACACATGCTGGGACCAGATCTGGCGTTGATGCTGGACCTCGTTGGTCAGCGTGCGCATCAGGATCGGCTTGGCCGATGCGGCGGGCAGACCGACGGAAAGGAGTGTGGTACAGAGGACGGCGAGCACGCCGCCCAGGCGGATTAGACGCTTTGACATGTGTCCTTTTCCCGTAGAGCTCGTGTGCGGGCCGCGAGAAAAAGGGCGGCCTCGAGACCTGAAACGTCGCGGGCCGGGAAAACTTGCGAAAACTTCGGTCAGCCGCGCGCCTGCCGGGCCCGCTCGGCGATCGCGCCGACGACCTGGTCGCGAGATAAGCCGGTCGTGTCGAGCGTGAGCGCGCCGTCGGCGGCCTTCAGGGGGGAGTGCTCCCGGGTGCTGTCGCGCTGATCGCGGATCAGCTGCTCGGCGAGCACCGTCTCATAGTCGGCCCCGAGCTGGTTGGCGCGGCGGCGGGCCCGCTCCTCGGGGCTGGCGGTCAGGAACACCTTGAGCTCGGCGCCCGGAGCGACGACGGTGCCGATGTCCCGACCCTCGGCGACCCAGTCGCCCTCGGCGAGCTGGCGCCGTTGCTGATTGACCATCGCCGCGCGGACCGCGGGATCGGCGGCGGCCCGAGACGCGGCCTCGGTCACCTCCGGCGTCCGAATGGCCTCGGTCACGTCGCGGCCGTCGAGGCGGACCCGGTCTCCGAGCTCGATCTTCACCCCGGAAACGATCTCCGCCGGCGCCACCCCGCGCTCGAGGGCGGCGAGGGCCGCGGCGCGGTACATGGCGCCCGAGTCGAGGTACGTGAAGCCCAGCTCGTCGGCGACGGCCCGGGCGACGCTCGATTTCCCGGCCCCGGCGGGTCCGTCGATGGCCACCACCATCAGACGACCACCGCTGCGATGTCGCGCGCGAAATCGGGATACGAGACCGCGGCCGCCTCCATCCCCTCGACCACGACCCCGTCCTCGGAGGCCAGCCCAGCCACCGCTCCGAGCAGGGCCAGGCGGTGATCGCCGTGAGCATCGATGTTGCCGCCGCGCAGTGAGCCGCGGCCGCGAACCACGAAGCCGTCGGGAAGGGCCTCGATATCGGCCCCGAGGCCCCGCAGACCGTCGACGACGGTAGTGATCCGATCTGATTCCTTGACCCGTAGCTCCTCGGCCCCCCGGACCATGGTCTCGCCCTCGGCAAAGCATCCCAAGAGGGCGACCAGCGGCAGTTCATCGATGGCCAGCGGGACCTCCCGGGCATCCACGGTGGTGGCTTCGATCGGGCCGTGGGAGATGTCGAGGTCGCAGACCGGCTCGGCGGCGCCGAACGCTCCCTCCCCTTCGAGCTCGCCGACGACGATCGCGCCCATCCGCTGGAGGATGCGCAGGAAACCGGCCCGTGTCCAGTTGACCCCGACCCGGTCGAGGATCAGCCGCGAGCCCTTGGTCAGAACGCCGGCGGCGATCAGGAAGGCGGCGCTGGACATGTCGCCGGGTACGTCGACGAGCTCCAGCTCCAGCTCGTCGGCATTGCCGATCCGGACCAGGTAGCCACCACCTGAGACGGGCTCGCGGGTGACCGTGGCGCCTGCGCCGAGGAGCATCCGCTCGGTGTGGTCGCGCGTGGCCACCGGCTCGTGAATCGTCGTACCGGCCGTCGCCAGGCCGGCCAGGAGCAGACACGACTTGACCTGCCCGCTGGCCACCGGAAGTGTGTAATCGATGCTCTCCAGCGGCGCCCCGGTGATCGTGAAGGGCGGGAAGCGTCCCGCTCGGGCCTGGAGCCGGGCGCCCATCTGCTCCAGCGGCACCGCGATCCGGTCCACCGGCCGCCGGCGGATCGATTCATCGCCGTCAAGGGTGAAGTTGGCGCCCTCCTGGAAGGCGAGCCAGCCCGGCAGCAGGCGCATCAGCGTGCCGGCGTTGCCGACGTCGATCGGGTGGTCGGGGACGTGGGCGTTGCGCAATCCGACGCCCCGCACGGTGACGTCCCCGTTGTCGCGTTCGATGATCGCCCCCAGCGCCTGGACCGCGGCCAGCGTGGAATTAGTGTCCGCGGCGTCGAGGTAGTTGCGGATCCGGACGGGTTCTGAGGCCATCGCGGCGATCAGCGCGGCGCGATGCGAGATCGACTTGTCGGGCGGCGGGGCGAGCCGTCCGCGCAGGCGCACCCCCGGCGCGAAGCGGACGTTCATGCCCGTGCCACCGGGAAGCCGAGACCGGCCACGAGCTCCTCCGTGCGCTCGGCGGCGGTCTCCCCCGCGACCCACAGCGCAACCACGCCCTCGCTCATGTCTCCCGCCGGGTAGAGCGCCATGTCGGTGATGTTGACCCCAGCGCGGCCGAGGGCCAGGGCCAGCTCGGCGATCACGCCCGGTCGGTTGGGGACCGACGCCCGGAGCTCATACAGCCGGCCGCCGGCGAGCTGATTCTCGAGCAGGCGACGCCGATCCTCGGCCGCCGCCTCGTTCCACCGCGTGATTGCCGTGCCGTCGCCGACCGCGAGCGCGTCTCGGACCGCCCCCAGGTGAGCGACCGCGCGGTCGAGCTCGGCGACCAGGGCATCGCGATTTGACAAGTAGATGTCGGTCCAGATCGCGCTGGGGGCGCCGGCCACCCGGGTCGCGTCGCGAAAGCTCGGACCGGTGGCCGGCAGTCGCTCATCGCCGTCGGCCAGGGTTCCGGCGGCCTGGGTGGCGAGCAGGTTGGCCAGCACATGGGGCAGGTGAGAGACGGTGGCCAGGATCCGGTCGTGGGTCTCGGCTTCGATCGCCGCCGGCTGCGCCCCGATCGTGTGCAGCAGGCGGTGCAGACGCTCGAACAGCACTCCCGATGTTCTCGCGGTCGGCGTCAGGTACCACGTGGCGCCCTCGAACATGTCCTCGCGGGCGTGCTCGACGCCGGCGTTCTCAGCTCCGGCCAGAGGGTGGCCGCCGACGAAGCGCGGATCGTCGACCTCGGCCAGAACCGAGCGCTTGGTCGAGCCGACGTCGGTGACCACACAATCGGCGGGCGCCGCGCGCAGGACCTCGGAGATGAGCTCGGGGAGGCTGCCGACCGGGACGGCGACGAACGCGACCTGGGCGCCGTCGAGAGCCTCGGCGAGGCTCCCCGCGGCGTGGTCAAGGGCGCCGCGGTCAGTGGCCACAGTGAGCGCTTCGGGACGCCGGTCAAACCCGGTCACGACACCCTCGGCGCGCCTTCGCGCGGCGAGGGCGACCGAGCCGCCGATCAGCCCGACACCGATCACGGCGATCCGCATGCCACGGGCCGGCAACGGCTACGCGCGTCCGCGCCGGTCCCGGACGGCGGCGGCCAGTCCGTCGAGCACCTCGACCGTGGTCGGCCAGCCGATGCATCCGTCGGTGATCGATTGGCCGTAGACCAGGTCCTGGCCGGGATGCGAAGGCGGTTCCTGGCGGCCGTCGACGAGAAACGATTCGATCATCACGCCCACGATCGTCCGGTCGCCGTCGGCGATCCGGGCCGCCAGCGCGTCGGCCACGGCCGGTTGACGAGCGGGATCCTTGGCGCTGTTGTCGTGGCTCACATCGACCATCACCCGCGCCGGGAGCTCCGAGGCGCGGAGCAGATCGAGCGCCGCCGCGACCTCATCGGAGCCGTAATTGGGGCTGCCCTTGCCACCGCGCAGGATGATGTGGCACTCCTCGTTGCCGGTCGTGTAGAGGATCGCGGGCCGGCCGTTGACGTCGATGCCGGCGAAAGCGTGGGAGACGGCGGCGGCCCGGACGGCGTCGACGGCCACCTGCACGTTGCCGTCAGAGCGATTCTTGAAACCGACCGGCATCGACAGACCGGAGCCCAGCTGGCGGTGAATCTGGCTCTCGACCGTGCGGGCACCGATTGCCCCCCAACTGACCGTGTCCGAGATGTACTGGGGCGTGATCGGGTCCAGGAACTCGCAGCCCACCGGCAGCCCCAGGGCCAGCACCTCGAGCAGCAGCTGCCGCGCCCTGCGCAGGCCCGTGTTGACGTCGCTGGAGCCATCGAGGTGGGGATCGTTGATGAGCCCCTTCCAGCCGATCGTCGTCCGCGGCTTCTCGAAATACACCCGCATGGCCACGCACAGATCCGGGGCCAGGCGCGCCGCCTGCTCGCTCAACCGCTCGGCGTATTCGCGCGTGGCAGCGACATCGTGGACGCTGCATGGCCCGACGACGACCAGCAGCCGGTCATCGACTCCATCGAGCACGGCCCGAACCTCCTCGCGGCCGCGAACCAGGACCTCGGCCTGCGCCTCGGTGAGGGGTAGCTCGTCAATCAGCTCCCGGGGAGCGGACAGGGGGACGAGCCGCTCGATTCGCCGGTCGCGAACGGCGTCACTGAGCGCAGAGCCGGTGACCGACATGTCAGGCCGCGACCCCGGCAGGTTCTGGCAGCACCTTTCCGGCCAGCGCGGTCGCCGCGGCGACCTTGGCGGCGAAGGCGGCGAACTCGTCGGCCCGCAGCTGCTGAGGCCCGTCGCAGATGGCCTCGTCGGGGTCGGGATGGACCTCGACGATGATCCCGTCGGCCCCGGCCGCGGCGGCGGCCAGCGACATCGGCAGGACCAGGTCCCGCCGGCCGGCGGCGTGACTCGGATCAACGATCACCGGGAGGTGGGTCATCTCCTTGAGCACGGGAATGGCCATCAGATCGAGAGTGAAGCGGTACGCGGTCTCGAACGTGCGGATCCCGCGCTCGCACAGCATCACCGACTCGTTGCCCTCCTTGAGGATGTACTCGGCGGCCATCAGCAGCTCCTCGAGCGTGCTTGACAGGCCCCGCTTGAGCAGCGCCGGGCAACCGGAGCGCCCGATCTCAGACAGCAGCGAGTAGTTCTGCATGTTGCGCGCCCCGACCTGGATCACGTCGGCTACCTCCAGCACCGCCGGAAGATCGCGGGCGTCCATGACCTCGGTGACGATCGGCAGCCCGGTCTCGGCCTTGGCCTCGGCGAGCAGACGCAGTCCCTCCTGACCCAGGCCCTGGAAGGCGTAGGGCGAGGTCCGGGGCTTGTAGGCGCCACCGCGGAACAGGGTCGCGCCGCCGTCGCGGACGATGCGGGCGGTATCGAGGGTCTGACCCCGGGACTCGACCGTGCACGGCCCGGCGATGAGCGCGAAGTTGGGACCGCCGATCGTCGCCCCCCCGATCTCGAGCACGCTGGGGGCATGATGGCCCCACTGGTTGGAGGCCAGCTTGTAGGGCTTGGAGATCGGGACCATCCGTTCCACGCCGGGTGAGCCGTCGAGCTCGAGACGCGCGACCTGATCGCTGTCGCCCAGGGCCGCGATCACGGTCGTCTCCTCGCCACGGTTCACGCGGGCTCGGGCGCCAATGCCCTCAACTCGGTCGATGACGGTTCGCACCTCCTCGTCGGTGGCCGTCGGTTTCATCACGATCATCATCCTGGGGTTCCTTTCTGCGCCTGGAGACTCTACGAAAGCGGCTAGGTGTGCCGACGGCGAAGCCGTGAACGGCCCCGCGTGGGGGGAATTCCGGCGCCCGACCTCCGTGGTATCCGCTCAGTCGCGAGCGGGGCAGGATGTCTGGCCGAGCGCCTAGCTAAATCGCCAGGCGTAGAAGCGCGCGTAGAAGGACCAGCCGAGGGCGGCGCGGGTGCTGCCAGAGGTCGTGCGGGCGTGGTCGGCCATGCGCTGCCCGGGTTGTATCAGAGGCGCGACCTGTTGCCTAGGGGATGCGACAGCGGTGAGAGGCTCCCGGAGGGCCTCAGCGCGCGGCAAGAGGACTCAACGGTCAGACAAGCTCGGCCATCGCGGCCAGGAACCGAGCGTTCTCGGCTCCCGTCCCGACCGTGACCCGGAGCGAACCCTCGCGCCCCAACGACGCTCCCGCCCGGACCAGCACGCCGCGTTCGGCCAGGCCCGCGGTGACCTCGGACTCGACCGTGTCATCGCCGAGGTGGACCCAGATGAAGTTGGCGT
>DASXHG010000107.1:0-2286 GCA_036488625.1 Solirubrobacteraceae bacterium
GTTTGCCGACCAGCACGAAGGCCGGATCGCTGCTTACGGGGCGAGCGAGCTGCGCGAGGCCCTCGAGCAGCTCGAGGCCATCCATGCCGCGATGACGCTGGCCGACGCCTACGCGACGCTGCGCTTCGATGCCGACACCGGGCCGCCGGAGCACGGAGCGCTGCTGAGCGAGATCGAGGCCCATGCGGCTCGAGTCCAGACGCTGGTCAATTTCTTTGAGCTGGAGTGGCTCGAGGTCGAGTCCGAGCGAGCGGCGGCGCTGCTGGCGCAGCCGGAGCTCGAGCGCTTTGCTCACCTGCTGACCGTTCGCCGCCGGCTGGCACCCCATCGCCTGTCGGGTCCGGAAGAGCGGTTGCTGACCGAGAAGGGGCTGACCGGCCGAGAAGCGTGGCGGCGGCTGCTGGACGAACAGCTGGCCGCGCTGACCGCGGAGTGGGAGGGCGAGCCTCGGCCGCTGACCGAAGTCCAGGCGCGGCTGTCGTCTTCAGATCGGGCGCAGCGGCAGGCCGCGGAGGGCTCGATCACGTCCGCCCTGGAGCCCGGTTTGCGGATCCGGGCGAGCGTCCTGAATGTGCTGCTGGCCGACCATGGGGTCGATGACCGACTGCGCCGTTACCCCCACTGGCTGGCCGAGCGCAACCTCGAGAACGAGGCCGGCGATGCGTCGGTGGACGCCCTGGTGGCCGCGGTGGTGGCTCGCTACGACATTCCGCGCCGGTGGTCGAGGCTGAAGGCCCGCGCCCTCGGTGTCGAGCAGCTGCAAAGCTATGACCGCGCGGCCGCGGTCGGGGCACCCGCCGAGCGCTTTGATTGGGATGAGGCCCGCGTGCTCGTACTCGCCGCCTACCGCAGCTTCTCGCCCGAGCTGGCTGAGCGCGCGACGCAGTTTTTCACCCACGGCTGGATCGATGCCGCGATTCGTCCCGGCAAGCAGGTCGGCGCGTACTGCGCGCACACCGGACCGGCCGGGCATCCCTACCTGCTGATGAATTTCGCCGGTCAGCGCCAGGACGTGCTGACCCTCGCCCACGAGCTCGGTCATGGTCTGCACTACCTGCTCGCCGCCCCCCGGGGCCTGCTGCAGATGGACACGCCGGCCACCGTGGCCGAGACGGCATCGGTGTTCGGAGAAACGCTCACCTTTGCCCACCTGCTGGCCCAGGCGTCAGAACCCGAGGCTCGTTTCGGTCTGCTCGCCTACCAGCTCGATGAGACGGTGGCGACGGTCTTTGCGCAGATCGCCATCCACCGCTTCGAGGACCGGATCCACCGCGAGCGGCGTGAGCGCGGCGAGCTGTCGGCGGCGCGCTTCAGCGAGCACTGGCAGTCGGTCAACGAGGAGCTGTTCGGCGACTCGGTCGTGTTCACGGCCGGGCAGGAGACCCGCTGGTCCTACATCGAGCACGTGTTCAACATCCCGGGCTACGTCTATGCCTACGCCTACGGCCAGCTCCTCGCCCTCTCCATCTACGCGCGCTACCTCGCCCAGGGCGAGTCGTTTGTGCCTCGCTATCTCGACCTGCTCAGCGCCGGTGGGTCTCGCTCGCCGGAACAGCTGGCTGCGATCGTCGGCGCCGACCTGGGCGACCCGACCTTCTGGGACACGGGGCTGGCGCTGATCGACGAGCAATTGCACGAGGCCGAGCTGGCGCTGGCGGCGATGGAGCCATGACCATCCTCGAGCTGCCAGCAGACGCCGGCGTCGAGCCCCCACCGGGCGCCGGCGCGCTGGCCGCCCAGGTGATCGAGGGGGCCGCCGCTCTGTGCGAGAGCCTGGCTCGAGGAGCGGGCCGGGAATGGGATGAGGCCCGAGGGATGGCCGTGCAGGCCGTGCGCCTGCGTGAGCGCGCGGCGGCGGCCGGACCCGCCAACGCCGCCGCCTTTCAGCGCGCCCGCGAGCTGCTAGAGCTCCCGCCCGATCCGGCCCGGACCGGCCGCGACGCGGCGCTGCGCGCCGATCTCCTCGCCGCCGCGGAGACGCTGCTGGAGATCGCGAACCTGGGTGCTGATTGCGCCGCGCTGGCCGCGGCGGTCGCGGTCCGCGGCCCGGCGGCCGGCAGTGCTGACGCGACCGGTGCCGCCGAGCTGGCCGCGGCGGCGGCGCGGGCCGTGGCGGGGCTGGTCGCGGCCAACCTCGCCCTGGCCCCAGACGACGAACGCCGGCGCCGGGTGCGGGCGATCGTGGCCGCCGCCGACCACGAGTGCCAACGTGCCCGGAGCGGCGTCGCGGGCTAGTTTCCGCCAACCCGATTGCGCACGGCGCCGAGCAGGAGCGCCGAGGGCTCG
>DASXHG010000115.1:0-5566 GCA_036488625.1 Solirubrobacteraceae bacterium
GCCTTCCCGGTGATCTGGGCGGCGGTGTGCACCTGGCCGCCGCCGTCGGCGAGCGTGAACACCACCTCGGCGTTGGCGTGGCCCTGGCCACCGGCCTCGCGGGACTTGACCTGCATCACCGCACGATGGTTCTCGGCGTCCTGCTCGATCACGCTCACCGTGCCGGTGAACTTCATCGACATCGCGCCCATCTTGACCTTGATCTGCGCCTTGACCGACTCGGGTCCGGTCGCCTCGATGACCGACCCGCCCTCGACGCACGGGACCAGACGCTCGAGATCGAGGATCGCGTTCCAGCTCTCGTCGATCGGCTTGGACGTGGTGAACGGGTGGTCGAGCTCAACCACGATTTGGGCTCCTTCCGGGTGTATGTTCTCCCCCAACATTGTGCAGAGCGAGAGGGGCGGGTCTAGGAATGTCGATCGAGCCGGGCACGTATGCGTTGGGACCGCAGAACGCCACGCTCTCGGTGCGGACCGGCCGCAAGGGAGCGATCGCCAAGGTCGGGCACGACCTCCTGATCGAGGTGACCGCCTGGGGCGCGACCGTCGAAATCGCTGCCGATCCCGCCCCGAGCGTCCTCGAGCTCGATGCGGATTCCAATTCACTGCAGGTCCGTGAGGGCACGGGCGGCATCCAGTCTCTGAGCGACGACGACCGGGCTGGGATCAACGAGACGATCGGCAAGGAGGTCCTCAAGGGCACGGCGATCGTGTTTCGCTCGCGCGCGGTCGAGGCCACGGGCGACGGCCGGTTCAGCATCGCGGGCGACCTGGAGCTCGCCGGCGGCATCAATCCGGTCGCGTTCGAGCTCAAGCTCGGAGACGACGGACACGTCAGCGCGAGCGCTGTGGTCAAGCAGTCGGCCTGGGGCATGAAGCCGTACACGACGCTGTTTGGGACCCTCAAGGTGGCCGACGACGTCGAGGTCTCGCTCGACGGCAAACTGTCTCCAGCCTGAGCCACGCCGTTCAATCCCGGTAGACGGTCTGAGCGTCGAGCCCGCCTTCGACCCCGGGTGGGAGTGCGCCCGTCCCGTGGGCATACATGGCCAGGTCGGCGATCGTCCTCGGTGTCGCGCCGTTGCCGGCGACAAACGCGCCGTCGCGCCACTCCAGCGCATCGGGCGACGTGTCGAGCGCGGTCCCGGCCAATAGCCGGGCCTTGGCCAGGATCTTGCCGGAGGCGCTGGTCACCGCCGCCGCCGTCCCCGCGGATGGGCTCGTGTTGAATCCGTGTCCGACGCCGAAGCGATCGGTGTCGGCGGGGACCACCTTGACGTCGAGCGCGGGCACGCCGAGTTCGTCAGCGACCAGTTGCGCGTACTCGCGCTCCTTGCCGTCAGCCTCGGTGGTCAGGCTGAGCACCATCTTGCCGGTCGGGTGCACGCGGATGAACACGGCCCGGTAGGCCTCGTCGGCCATCTCCTAATACCTCCTTGTCGACGACAGCGGTGAGCTCATTGACGCTCGCTCGGCTCGGGGCCCTCGCTCAACCGAGCGAGGCGCTGGCGTTCCTGGTGCGCTCTCAGCGCGTTGTGTTCCTCCAGATCGCAGAAGCTCGACGGGGGTCCGCCGAGCAGGTGAGGCGGGACTGCGGGCCGGTCGCAGCCCGGGTAGATGCAGATCTTCGGCCCCTCGCTTGCGGAACTCATCTAAAGACTCCAGCCGGGAGTGGTCTTGCCTCGACTGGGCCCGTAGCCACTCGGCATGGCGACCGAGCTGCCGGGCACCGGAGTCGCACTCGGCCAGGGTTCCTCGCCAGCATCACCGTCAGCGACGGCGGGAGAATCCGGCGGCCGCCAGCTCGTCGCCGGCGCCGAATCGCGCCACCGCTCGGCCCCGATGGCGGCGACGACCTCGTGCAGCGACTCGAGGCTGTGGCCGCTGACCAGCGCGTCGCAGTGGGGCAGCGCCGCCACCATGCCTCCGGCTTGGGCCGAGAAATCCCGGGCGCTTGCGCGTGGATTGACCCAGACGATGCGGTAGGCAAGCCGGGCCAGCCGCTGCATCTCCTGTCCGACCAAGCTCGGGTCGCCGCGCTCCCAGCCGTCAGACAGGATCACCACGACCGCGCCCCGCGCCATTCCGCGGCGCCCGTGGACGTCGTTGAAGGTCTTCAGCGCGTCCCCGATCCGCGTCCCGCTCGACCAGTCGGGCGCCGTCGCGGCCGCTTGCTGGATCGCGCGTTCGGGGTTGCGGGAATGCAGCGCGCGGGTCAGGCGCGTCAGCCGCGTCGCGAACACGAACGCCTCGGCGCGCCGCCCGCCGCCGGCGGCGCAGGTCAGAAACTGCAGGTAGGTGCGGGCGTACGGCTCCATCGAGCCCGAGATGTCACAGAGCAGAACGAGGCGTCGGGGCAGCACGCGGCGACGCCGTCGCGCCAGCCCGACCGGATCGCCTCCCGTCCGCAGACTCGTTCGCAGCGTGCGCCGCATGTCGATGCGCTCACCGCGGGTCGAGGCCTGGGCGCGCCGCGTGCGCCGCCGCGGCGTGGCCAGCTCGAGCTCGGCCATCAGCCGGTAGATCTGAGCCAGCTCCTCGGGCTCGAGCGAGTCAAAGCGCTTGCCCCGGAGCAGCTCATCGTCGCTGGCCACGGTCGGGACGAGCACCGGCTGTTCATCCGCCGTGCCTTGTTCGCCGGTCTGCGGAGGCGATGATGCGCTGAGCCCCGGCGGCTCTGGCGGGAGCTCGAACCCCGACCCCGCGGGCGGGTCGGCCGGGGCTCGCTGGTCCGGCGGCGCCGGGTCGCGCCGAGCGTCCTCGGGAGCGACCAAACCGGATCCGTGTCCGCCGCCGAACACCGAGGCGAACACGGCATCGAAGGCCCGCACCTGCGTCGGGTCAGAGACGAACACCGCCCGGGCCGTCCAGTACAGACGCCGGCGGGCCACGGGCTTTACCAGCGTCAGCGCCGAGGCGAACAGGGCCGAGCGCTCGGCGGTTACGGGCAGGCCCGCCGCGTGCAAGCGACGGCCGAAGGCTCCGACCATGGACGGCAGATCCAGCTGCACCGTTTCGACTCCGAACGCACGCCCCACTGGTCAGCCCCGCCCGCCGACAAGCGATCCCAGGCCGGCCGCACGAACGATCTCCTGGTCCTCGCGGTACTTGAGCACTGACCCCAGCGTCCGCTCGGCGGCACCGGCGCTCAGTTCCTCGACCCCCAGAACCTCCAACGCGGCCAGCCAGTCGATCGCCTCCGCGATGCCGGGCGGCTTTTGCACGTCGGAGTCGCGCATGCGCGAGACGGCATCCGCGACCTGCACGGCGAGGGTGGCCGACGCGCCCTTGACCCGCCGGCGGATGATGTCGACCTCGCGTTGGGTGCTCGGGTAGTCGATCCACTGGTACAGGCAGCGCCGCTTGACGGCGTCGTGGAGATCGCGCGTGCGGTTGGAGGTGAGCACGATCACCGGCGGGTGCGTCGCGCGGATCGTGCCGAGCTCGGGGATGGTCACGGCGGCCTCGCCGAGCAATTCGAGCAGAAAGGCCTCGAAGTCATCGTCGGCGCGGTCGATCTCGTCAATCAACAGGACGGCCGGTCGGGGTCCCGGGTGCTGGAGGGCGCGCAGCAGCGGCCGCGCCGTCAGGTACTCAGGCCCGAACAGATCGGCCTCGCGCAGCTCCGTGCCGCGGGCATCGGCGAGCCGGATGGCCAGCAGCTGACGCGGGTAGTTCCATTCGTAGAGCGCCTCGGCGGCGTCGATGCCCTCGTAGCACTGCAGACGCACGAGCGGCGTGTCCAGCACGGCGGCCAGGGACTTCCCCGCCTCGGTCTTGCCGACGCCGGCCTCGCCCTCGAGTAGCAGCGGCTGGGGGAGACGGAGGCTGAGGAAGATCGATGTGGCCAGTCCCTCGTCGACGAGGTAGTCGACCGCCCCCAGGCGACGGGCCAGCGTCTCCACGTCGGGCACCAGCTGGGCGATCTCCTTCCCGGCCTCGCCCGCGCCGGCCCCACCGGCATTCATTGCGGTGGTTCCGCGCGCCCCTGCATCGCCGCCCACACCCGCGCGGGATTGCAGGGCATGTCGATGTGATCGACGCCGTGGGTCTGGTGCAGAGCGTCGATCACGGCGTTGACGATCGCCGGCGGCGAGCCGACGTTGGGCGACTCGCCGACACCCTTGGCCCCGAGCGGATGGTGCGGGCACGGCGTCACGGTCTCACCGAGCTCGAAGTCCGGACACTCCAACGCGGTCGGGATCAGATAATCCATGAAGGACGAGTTCAGGCAGTTGCCCTCCTCGTCGAAGGAGATGACCTCCATCAGGGCAATCCCGATGCCCTCGGCCAGACCACCGTGGATCTGGCCGTCGACGATCATCGGGTTGATCCGCACTCCGCAGTCGTCGACGGCGATGAATCGACGCACCGTCACCTGGGCCGTGTCGGGGTCGATGTCCACGACGGCGATGTAGGCGCCGTAGGGGTAGGTCAGATTCGGCGGGTCGTAGATCACCTGACCGTCGAGACCGCCCTCCATACCCTCGGGCATCGGCTGTCCGCTATAGGCGTAGGCGGCGATCTCCTCGATCATCGCCCCCTGCTCGGGATCGCCCTTGACGTACCAGCGGCCCTTTTCCCAGGCCAGATCCTCGGGCCGGGTCTCGAGCATCGTCGCCGCGATCAGCCGCGCCTTGTCGCGCACCTTGCGCGAGACGACCGCGACCGCCGCGCCCGAGACCGGCGTCGAACGGCTGCCGTAGGTGCCCAGGCCGTAGGGGGTGCGATCGGTGTCTCCGTGCCGGACCTGGATGTTCTCGGGCGGGATCCCGAGCTCCTCGGCGACGATCTGGGCGAACGTCGTCTCGTGTCCCTGGCCCTGGGTCTGGGCGCTGATCGAGACCATCGCCTTGCCCGACGGATGCACGCGCAGATCGGCGCCGTCGTTCATCGACATGCCGAGGATGTCCATGTGCTTGCGCGGCCCGGCGCCGACGCCCTCGGTGAAGAACGACACGCCGATCCCCATCAGCTCGCCGCGGGCGCGCTTCTCGGCCTGCTCGCGGAGCAGGTCCTGATAGCCGGCGATCTCCATCGCCACCTTCATCGTCTCCGCGTAGTTGCCCGAGTCATACGTCCAGCCGGTGGTCGTCTCGTACGGGAACTGGTCAGCGCCGATGAAGCTCCGCATGCGCAGGTCGATCTGGTCGACCCCCATCTCCAGGGCCAGCGCGTTGACCATGCGCTCGACCAGATACACGGCTTCGGTGATCCGGAACGAGCAGCGGTAGGCGACGCCGCCCGGGGCCTTGTTGGTGTAGACGGCCTTGACCTTCACGTGCGAGGCCTGAAGGTCGTAGGAACCACAGCAGATGTGAAAGAACCCGGCCGGGAACTTGGTCGGCTGGGCGGTCGAGTCAAACGCCCCGTGATCGGCGATCACATCGACGCGCAGGCCGGTGATCTTGCCGTCCTTGGCGCACATGTCGGCGTGCATCACGTAGTCGCGCGCGAAGCCCGTGGACATCAGGTTCTCCGAGCGGTCCTCGATCCACTTGACCGGGACGCCGGCGACGATTGATCCCGCGATCGCGCACACATACCCGGGGTACACGGGCACC
>DASXHG010000126.1:0-1937 GCA_036488625.1 Solirubrobacteraceae bacterium
GAGACCGAGACGGCGAACAGATCCTCGGGGTCGGTCAGCCAGCGCTCCAGCTCGAGCCCGGCCGCCTCGAGGTCGCCGGTGATCCGCTCGCGGGTGAACTTGGCGCTGATCTCGGTGCGCAGCTCCTCGCCGGCGGCGAACGCGACCCGGAGATCGAGGTCGCTGATCAGCACCGACATCGGTCGCGTCGCGCGCAACCGCATCTCGACCCACTCGTGCACGCGGTCAAAGAACGCGACGTGCTCGAATGCCTCGGGGTCGAAGTCCCCGCCGAGCTCCCGGTTGATGACCCGCAGCACGTTGCGGTTGAACTCGGCCGTCACCCCCTGGGAGTCGTTGTAGGCGGCCTCGATCACGGCCGGGCTCTTGACCAGGTCGGTCCCCAGCAGCAGACGATCATCGGGGCCGAGCAGCGTGGCCATCTTGGCCAGCACGCCCCGGCGCGTGCCGGGCGGGAAGTTCCCGATCGTGCCGCCGAGCAGGGCGACCAAGCGCGGGGCTCCGGACTCGGCGGGGGGGACGTGCTCGAGATGGCGCTCGAGATCGCCGACCACGCCGTGGACCTCGAGGCCGGGGTAGTCGGCCACGAGCACGCGGGCGGCCGCCTCGACGACCGAGGCCGACACGTCAAGCGGGATGTAGCGCCGCAGCGTCCCGTGGGCGGACATCGCGTCCAGCAGCAGCCGGGCCTTATCGGAGGCTCCGGAGCCGAGCTCGACCAGCTCGGCGGCGTCGATGTCGGCCACGAGCTCGGCCGCCTCGGCCCTCAGGATCGCCGTCTCGGTGCGGGTCGGGTAGTACTCGGGAAGCTCGGTGATGCGCTCGAACAGCTCCGAGCCGCGCGCGTCGTAGAAGTGCTTGGGGGAGAGCTCCTTGAAGGGCTTGGTCAGCCCGTCGAGCACGTCGTTGGCCAGGGAGCGCTCGTCATCCTCGGTCAACCACGAGTCGATCTGGACCTGCTCGGTCTCGCGCACGGTTCTCATCACAGATCACCCGCCACTCGTAGGCCGCTGAAGATCTGTCGCCGCTGCGGGTAGTCCCAGTTGCGGAATGTGGCCGTGGCGACGCGCGGGCGGGTGGCCCACGAACCGCCGCGCAGGACCTTGAACTCAGACCCGAAGAAGACCTCTGAGTACTCCCGGTAGGGGAAGGCTGTGAAGCCGGGGTAGCCGCCAAAGTCGCTGCCCGTCCACTCCCACACGTCGCCGATCATGCCCAGGCAGCCGTAGGCCGAGGCGCCTTCGGGGTGAGCGCCGGCGATGCCGGGTCCGCCGGCCAGCTGATCGATGTTGGCGTGCCAGCCGGGGACGGCCGGCTCATCGCCCCACGGCATCGGCCGGGCGAAGCCCACATCCTGGTCCCAGGTCGCCGCCTTCTCCCACTCGTCTTCCGTCGGAAGGCGCAATCCGTGCGCTCTGGCGAAGGCGTCGGCCTCGAACCAGGAGATGTGGACGACCGGCCGGTGCGGGTGCAGTGGCTCCAGTCCAGTCAGGCGCCACTCACTGCGCAGGTCAGACGTCCAGCCCGCTGGTCGGGTGATGTCGTAGTCCTCCTTCCAGCTCCAGCCTTCGTCGGACCACCACTCGCGCCGCTCGTAACCACCTCCCTCCACGAACGTCAGATACGTCGCGTTGGTGATCGGCGTGCGCCCGATCAGGTAGCCCCGCACGTCGGTGCGATGGCGCGCCCGCTCGTTGTCGTAGGCAAACACGGTCGGGGGAGCCCCAATGGTGCACTCGCCGGCCGGGATCTCGATCAGCTCGAGGCCGGTGTGGTGACTGATCGCGGACGGGCGGGCGGCGCGGGCCGTGCCCCGGCGCCCGTCGAGGCGGTAGCGATCGAGGCGCGCGAGCTGCAGCGTCTGGAGCATCGTCTCGTTGTGCTGCTGCTCGTGGCGGATGATCAGCTCGGCGACGATCCCGTCCCCGACCCCCTGG
>DASXHG010000247.1:0-8782 GCA_036488625.1 Solirubrobacteraceae bacterium
GGATTCACGCACCTGGAGAAGAGACGAGTTGATCAGAGCAGTCGCTGACCGAGCCTTCCTGCCGACCAAGGGTGTGCTCGAAGAAGTCGGCAACATGATGATCCTGACCGGGAAGACGCTGGTGTCCGCGGTCCGCCCTCCGTATCCGTACGGGAGCGAGTTCGTGGGCCAGTTCCTGTTCGCAATGCGGCTCTGCTGGTTCCCGCTGCTGATCTCGACGATCGCCTTCGGTTACGAGGCGCCGGGCTTGCAGGCGGCCAACTTCCTCGTCCTGTTCGGGGCCATCGACCGCCTGGGCGGTTTCTTCATCCTCGCGTCGATCCGCGAGTTCGCACCGTTCGTCGACGCGATCGTGCTGGCCGGCGTGGCCGGCACCGCGATCACCGCCGACCTCGGCGCCCGCAAGATCCGCGAGGAGCTCGACGCGCTGCAGGTGCTCGGTGTCGACCCGATCAAGAACCTCGTCGTGCCGCGCTTTCTGGCCCTGATGCTGCTCACGGGCCTGTTCGACATCTACGCGCTGATCTTCGGCGTGTTCGGCGGCATCCTGGCCACGATCGTCAACCACGCGCCGCTGGGGCCATTCTGGGCCACGTTCTTCAACAACGCCTCCACCACGGACCTGTGGGGGTCGGTCGTGAAAACGACGCTGTTCGGAGCCATCATCGCCATCGTCTGTTGTTACAAAGGGATGACTGCGTCCGGTGGCGCGGAGGGGGTGGGCCGCGCTGTCAACCAGGCGGTCGTGATCGCCTTCCTGGGCGTGTTCGCGTTCAACTACGCGTTCACCCAGACGCTGCTGGCCACGCACCCCGAGATCACGACGATCATCAAGTAACGGACTAGGGATATGAACGACCTTCTAGTTACGCCGAAAGGCTGGATCGAGGCCTTCGGCGAGATCGTCAAGTTCGGCGGCACGATGGTCAAGGACGTGGCCACCCTGCGCGTGCTGCGGTTCTTCGGCGAGGCGCTGCGTCAGGCCGGGATCCTGATCGTGTCCTCGACGCTGGTCATCTGGGGACTGGTCTTCATCATCGGCCTCGAGTGCGGAATCGAGGGCGCGTACTTCACCTACGGGGAGGGGACGCCGGCCTACTCGGGCGTGTTCGCGGCCTGGTGTGACCTGCGCGAGCTCGTGCCGCTCGTGTTCGGGTACATGATGGCGGCCAAGGTCGGGACCGGGATCGTGGCCGAGCTCGGGTCGATGCGGATTTCCGACGAGATCGACGCCCTCGAGGTGATGGGCATCAGCGGCATGCGCTTCTTGTGCGCGACGCGACTGCTGGCCGCGCTGCTGGTCTTGCCGTTCATCTATGTGTGCTCGATCGGCGCCGGCTTCTTTGCCAGCTATCTGGCCGTGGTGCAGCAGATCGGCTATGTGACCTCGGGCGGGTTCTTCTTAATCTTCTGGCAATTTCAGAATCCACCGGACTTGTTATTCAGCTTGATAAAGGCGATGTCCATGGCGGTCGTGATCGTGATCGTCGGCTGTTACTACGGCTACAACGCGAGTGGCGGCCCGGTTGGGGTGGGGACCGCGACCGCGAAGTCCATGGTCTTGAACCTCGTCTCTGTTCACCTCATCGGCATGCTCGGAACCCAGCTGTTCTGGGGCGCCAACCCACGCGCACCAATCGGAGGCTAAATGGGTCTTTTCAGGAAATCGGATGATGGCCAGGAAGGCCAGTGGCGCCTCCAGCTCCAAGTCCAGCAGCTACAGCAGCAGGACTCCGGCGGCGACGGCGGCGAAAGCTCGGGTGGCACGGGTCAGCACCAGCCCGAGGGCGGCAGCTCGGGCGGCGACGCCAGCGACGACCCACGCAACATCGGCGACCAGAGCGAGGAGCACAGCGCCCAGGCCCGCGGGGCCGAGGTCGAGCTCTCGCCCGAAGAGCGCGAGGAGCAGATCAAGAGCGCCGCTCCCCACGGTGGTGAGATCGAGGAGACGCCGACCTGGGAGCAGGCCCAGGATTCAGAGGGAGAGAGCGAGTCCGCCACCCAGGAGCAGTCCGAGGGCCAGCGCCAGGCCGGCGGCGAGAACGGCCGGGGCGAGGGCGAGGGCGGCTCCCGCGTGTCGGTTGTCGACGAGTCACCTCCGCGTCCCGAGCCGCCCAGCGGCACCTCGGACGAGGAGTACAAGTGGCACACCTACAAGGTCTACCCCTCGGGCCGTCCCGACGCCGTCGAGTTCATCGACACCTATAAGGCGTTCGGACGCTCGAAGATCCTCCAGGGCCTGAACATGGGCCTGCCCGAGGGCATGGTGTCGATGATCCTCGGCCCGTCGGGAACCGGGAAGTCGGTTTGCATCAAGCACATGGTCGGCCTGCTGTACCCGGACGAGGGAGACATCCTCGTGCACGGCAAGTCGGTCCCGAACATGCCCGACGACGAGCTGTTCGACATGCGCAAGAAGTTCGGCCTGCTGTTCCAGGACGGCGCGCTGTTCGGTTCCATGAATCTGTTTGACAACGTCGCCTTCCCGCTCCGTCAGCACACCGAGAAGGGTGAGGACGAGATCACCGACATCGTCATGCGCCGCCTCAACGAGGTCGGCCTGGCCTCGGCCAAGGGCAAGGCGCCCAACGAGCTCTCGGGCGGAATGCGCAAGCGCGCTGGATTCGCGCGCGCGCTCGTCCTCGAGCCCGACATCGTGCTCTTTGACGAGCCCGACTCAGGGCTTGACCCCGTCCGGACGGCGTTGCTCGGCGAGCTGATCCTCGAGATCCACCGCGACATGATGGACGAGGCCAAGGAGAACCAGAAGGAGCACCTGCCCACCTTCTGCGTCATCACCCACGACATCATGAGCGCGCGCCGCGTGGCCGACTACATCAACGTCCTCTGGAAGGGCCGGATCGTCGAGGCCGGCCCGGCCGAGGACATGCTCAACTCCGAGAACCCCTTCATCCGGCAGTTCCTCTCCGGCGAGTCCCAGGGCCCGCTGGCCATGGACTGACCACGCCGTCTGTGGGCGGGACCGGATCGGCGCCGCCGGCCCGGTCGCGCCGGTAGCCTGCCCTCGTGGTCCACTCAGCGGTCCTATGACAGTCCGCAAGCGCTTTCAACAGCTCGCCTCGGGCGCCGCGCGCCGGCCGGCGCTGACCGTTTCGATCGTTCTCGTGCTCGCCCTGGCCGGCGGGCTGCTGGCCCTCGGGCTGCGGCCCTCGGCCGGCATCGACACGTTCGTCGGTAAGTCGTCGGCCAGCTACCAGGCCACGGTCGCCGCCGAGCGCCACTTCGGCGGCGATCCGGTGATCGTTCTCATCCACGAGCCGCTCACCGACCTCGTCGAGACCAAGGACCTGGCCCGGCTGACCCAGCTCGAGGCCTGCTTCGCCGGTCAGTATGTGGTTGCCGACGCGACCCTGCGCGCGTTCGTACCCGCCGCCGGCAACCACAGTCCGTACGGCGGCCAGAACAGCCCCTGCGGCAAGCTCGCCCGCTACAAGCCGGCCCAGGTCGTGTACGGACCGGGGACCTTCTTGAACCGGGCCGTGGCCGCGGTCAACACGCAGATCTCATCGATGCTCAGCGGCGTCTCGACGACGGTCAAGAGCGCCCAGTCAGCCGCCTACCAGCTGGCCCTCGCCCACCACATGTCCAAGGCCAAGGCCCTGCGGCTGGCCCAGGCGGCGGGCACGCTGGCCCAGCAGCAGCAGTACCAGTCGCTCGAGCAACTGGCCCTCTCGACCGGGATCACCGCGCTGCCCTCGATCGACTCGCCGCAGTTCATCCCCGAGATCGTGTTTGACCAGACCCGGGGCGTCAACCAGCCCAAGTCGCGCTTCGCCTACCTGTTCCCGACCAAGACCTCGGCCCTGATCCAGATCCGCCTGCGCGCCTCGCTCAGCGACGCCCAGCAGGCCCAGGCGATCAGCTGGATCCGCCAGGCGATCCGCATGCCGAGGTTCCACTCGGCGTACGGGGGCACGTACACGGTGACCGGCGTCCCCGTCGTGTTGCACGATCTGGCCAGCCAGATCTCGGGCTCGATTCTCGGACTCCTGATCGCCGCCGTGCTGGTCATGGCGGCCACGCTGCTGGTCGTCTTCCGCAGCCGCCTGCGCCTGCTGCCGCTGGCCGTGGCGCTGGCCGCGACCGGCATCACCTTCGGACTGCTGGCCATCATCGGGGCATCGCTGACGATGGCCTCGATCGCGGTCCTGCCGATCCTCATCGGCCTGGCCGTGGACTACGGGATCCAGTTCCAGGCTCGCGCCGAGGAGGCGCGCCGAGCCGGTGGCGCCGACGGGACGCCGATCAGCGCGCGCGGCGCGGTCGCCGCCGCCGCCGGGCGGGCAGCGCCGACGATCGCCACCGCCGCCCTGGCCACGGCCACGGGTTTCCTCGTCCTGTTGCTCTCGCCGGTCCCGATGGTGCAGGACTTCGGGCTGCTGCTCGTCGTCGGCATCGCCGTCGCGCTGTTCTGCGCGCTGACCGCCGGCTCGGCCGCCCTCGTGCTGGCCGACCGCGACCTTGGCGTCGTCGGGGCGTCGCTGCGGGGGGCCGCGGAGCTGGTGGGCGGCCTTGGCCGGTCCGCCGGTGGCCGCTTGGCCGGTCCCGCGCGGGCTGTGGGAGGTGCGCTGGCGGTGGCCGGACGCGGTGCGCTCGACATCCTGGCCGGAATCGGCCGCGGGCTCTCGGGACGGCGGCGCTCTCGCCGCTCGCCGTTGGGCGCTCCCGCTCCCCGGAACCGTCGTGCAGCGGGCGCGGAGCCCTCGTTCGGCGGCCTGGTGGCGGCGGTCATGCGTCAGCCGGGTCGAGTCCTCGCCGTGGCCGCCGCTCTGGCTGCCCTGGGCTGGGTGGCCGACACCCAGACCGGCGTCCAGTCCGACGTGACCAAGCTCGTGCCCGCCGGGATGCCGGCCCTGCACAATCTGCGCACGCTCGAGCACGTGACCGGCGTCTCGGGCGAGATCGACGTCACGGTCAACGGCTCAAACGTGGCCAGCCCGAGCACCGTGGGCTGGATGATCCGGTATGAGAATCAGCTCCTGCAGCACTACGGCTACCTGGAGGAGAAGGGCTGTGCGTACTCGACACTGTGCCCGGCGCTGTCGCTGCCCGATCTGTTCTCGACCGGCGCCCAGGCGGCCAACCAGACGCCGCAGCTCACCCAGGCTCAGATCAACTCCCTGCTGGCCGCCGTGCCCGCGTATTTCTCCCAGGCCGTGATCACCCAGGACCACCGCCACGCCACGCTCGCCTTCGGGATCCGGCTCATGCCCCTGGGCCGCCAGGAGCAAGTCATCGAGTACATGCAGTCGCATCTGAACCCGCCCGCGGGCGTGCACGCCAGTCTCACCGGGCTGCCGGTGCTGGCCGCCCAGGCCAACGACGCCCTGTCCTCGTCCTCGCGGCGGCTGCTCACCCTGCTCGCCGGGCTGATCGCCGTCGGACTGGTCCTGACCCTCGTCTTCCGCGACCCGCGTCGAGCGATCGTGCCCATGGTCCCGATTGCGCTGGCCACGGGTTGGTCGGCGCTGATCCTGTTCTTGATCGGGATTCCGCTGAACCCGATGTCGGCCACGTTGGGAACCCTCGTGATCGCGATCTCGACCGAGTTCAGCGTGCTCCTGTCCGAGCGCTTCCGTCAGGAGCGCGAGTCCGGGCACGACCTGAGCGCGGCGCTCGCGCGCACCTACCGCTCGACGGGCGCGGCCGTGATCGCCTCCGGGCTGACGGCGATCTTCGGCTTCGGAGTGCTCGTCTTCTCGGACATCACGATGCTCCGAGACTTCGGGTTCGTGACCCTGGTCGACCTCACGGTTTCCCTGGGCGGCGTCCTGCTCGTGCTCCCCGCCGTCCTCGCTCTGTCCGAGCGCGATGACGCCCTGGCCGGAATCCGCTCGGCGGCGGCGGGTGTCAGGCTGCCGCTGCGGCGCCGCCGCCGCCGGCCTCGGGTGGCGCGAGCTCCGGGGAGGGGCCGACGGACCCGCACGGGCCGCGGGACGCAGACGCCCCCGGCGACGATTCGGCGCCCGACAAACCCCCCGCCGGGGAGGATCGTCCCGATCTGCTGGGTCGGCTCGACCCCGACCGGGGCCGTTTGACTTCCACGGGGCGCCCCCCGGACCCCGAGCGGGGGAGCTCGGAATCCGAGGCGGGCAGCCCGCGGCACCGGCCCTCGATGGTCACCCTGTCCAGCGCCCCCGCCGTCGACACCCGCCGCTACCGGTGGATGATCGGGATCATCGGGCTGATCCTGCTCGCCATCTTCTCCGTCTACCAGTTCGCCACCCGCGGTCTGGCCCAGACCGGGGTGCCGCCGGGCCAGCGCCTGCGCTACTTCGCGGCGCCCCTGGCCAACACCACCCTGACCGGCTCGGCCAATGTGTCTCCGCCGTGCACGCCTGCCCAGCACGACCCGCGCGCCCTGAACATCTGCCTGCTGGCCCGACGCGGGCCCCTGGTGCTGTCCTTCTTCTCGACCGGCTCGGGTACGTGCGTACGCCAGGTCGACGCCCTCCAGCGTCTGTCGGGGCGCTTCGCGCACTCCGGGGTCCAGTTCGCCGCCGTGGCCGTGAACGCAAACCGCTCCAGTACCCGGGCCGCGATCCGCGCCCACCACTGGACGATCCCCGTCGCCTACGACGACGGTGGCGGCGTCGGGGGCCTGTACGGGGTGGCGGTCTGCCCGATGGCCGAGCTCGCCGCCCGCGGCGGCATCGTGCACGATCGCCTGATCGGGGACCGCTGGGCGTCGGCTCAGGCGCTGGCCCCGCGCGTCCGGGCGCTGGTCGCGGCGAGCCGGAGCGGCCCATGACCGATGAGCTCCCGCTCAGCCCGGCGACGGGCTTCGTGCAGGACGTGGTCCGTGAGGAGTTCCCCGGCCTCAGGCTGCACTGGATCACCGTTACCGCCTCCCGGCGCCACAGCCCCCCGGCGATTGTGGCTCGGCTCAGTTCCCTTTCAAATCGCTACCGCGGCGCAAGCGTGGTCGCGATGCGAACCAAGCCCGTGCCGCAGGCCTACCGGGCCTTCTTTCGCCAGATCGGCCTCGATCCCGACGTGCGGCGGATTCCCAGTGAGTCGGCCGCCGTCGAGCGTCTCTTGCACGGCGGCTTTCGCCCCGTGAACCTGGTCGCCGACGCGTGCCTGATCGCGCTCGTCGAGACCGGGGTTCCGGTCTGGGCGATGGATGCCGATCACGTTGACGTCGGCGGCCTGGGCATCCGCACCGCCACCGAGGCCGAGCGCGGCCACTCCGAGGCGCTCGACGTCTGGATCGAACCGGGGACACTCGTCGTGGCCGACGCCCAGACGGTGCATGGGCTGCTGTTCGCCGAGCTCGATCCCGCCCATCGCGTGACCGGTCGCACCGAGCGCGTGGCCCTGTTCTCTGTGGCCGTCGATGGTGTGCCCGGCATCCACGTCGAGGAGGCCCTGTGGATGTGCGCCGACCTGCTCGCTTGACCTCCGGCTTGCCGGCCGGTCAGACCGGCTTGAGCGGCCAAGCTGAATTGATAATCTGAACGCGATGGGTGGGAGCTATGCGTATCCGGCCGTTCAGATTCCGCCCCCCGGCGGTTCGGGTGGGGCGTGGACTCGTGTCGGCGAGCCCGACGAACGGGCCGCCCGCCGCAGTCTGAGGGGTCAGATATCACGCCTCGAGCGTGATCTGGCCGACGCCTTCGTGACCGCATTTCCGATGGGCGGCCTGCCTCAGCCGGCCGCCGTCGCCGCTTCTCCCCGTCTGCTGGCCCTGGGCGAGCTCGAGCGCGTTCGGGATGAACTTGCCCAGCGTCTGCGCTCCTCACGAGCTCTGATCGCCGAGCGCGCCGACGAGCAGGAGGAGAAGCGCCGGATTCTCGAACGGATGCTTCTCGAGCCCGGCAAGTACCGGTTCGCCCGCATCTCCCGCGCGGAGCTCGGTGAGCCCGGTTGCGGCGTCTGGCAGGTCAGGCCCCGGCTGGGCCTAATCGGGATGCTGATGGGCTGGTGGCAGGTAAAGCTCTCCTCCGGCTGTCCGTTAGCCGAGGGTCGCGGAGCTCGTGCCGCGACCCGGATCACCGCCTGATCGTCCCGTCCTGGGCACCCGGAGTCGCATCTCAACTCCGGCCTCAGGGATGGGTCGCATGTTTCTGTCGCGCACTCCCGGGGGAGCCGTTGAACGGATGCGTTTGCTGAGAAACGGCGCCGGAGCCGTCCTGATCACGCTGATCATGTTCATCGGCAGCCTTGGGCTGTGGGTGGGCACTCCCCTGCTCTGGCTGTGGGTGGGCTCCCAGATCCAGGGGGCTACCGAGTCCATCGGGACCGCGATCGCGGCCATGTTCGTAGGTGTCGTGCTCCAGGTCATGGTGCTCGGCTCGGTGCTGGCCAAGCTGAGCGACTACTACCGCGCCAACTGCGTCGCCCGCGGGCTCGGGGACCCGGGCCATGTCGCGCTTGAGGCGGTGCTGGTGGTCAGCGCCGGGCTGACCGTGGCCGTGTTCGTGATCTGGTTCTTCCTCTTCGCCGGCGCCAGCCCGGTCCCGGTGGGAATCCATATTTAGCGCCCGAATCGGGGCACTAGCGGCACTCAGGGAGTAATCCCGCCGATGTCGAGCTTGGCGACCAGCTCAGGGTCGTTGAACACATCGATCGCGACCGCCCGGTCGCTGACGATCGTGAACGCCAGCACCGCAAACGGCTGCTCGCCGTCGAACGCCACCACGCCGGCGGCGCCGTTGACCAGCGCCCGGCGAACGTAGGGCGCGAAACGCCGGGCCGTCATCGCCCCGCGCGCGACCTCCGCGGCGCCGTGCAACTCGACCGGATCGGCGTCGCGGCG
>DASXHG010000262.1:0-4422 GCA_036488625.1 Solirubrobacteraceae bacterium
CTCGAGACCGAGGTCTCGTTGAGCTTTGACCAGGCGGTGGGCGGCGCCCAGGTTCCGCTTGCCGTCCCCACCTCGCAACCGTGCCCGACGTGTCAGGGCTCGGGCGCCAAGCCGGGCACGGTGCCGCGTGTGTGTCCGGTCTGCGACGGCCGCGGGATCGAGGCCCAGAGCCAGGGCATCTTCTCGATGTCCCAGCCGTGCTCCAACTGCCATGGATCCGGGACCGTGATCGACGACCCGTGTCCGACCTGCAAGGGGACCGGCGCTCAGCGCTCGATCCGGCGCATGCGGGTCAATGTTCCCGCCGGCGTGAAGGACGGCAGCCGCATCCGGCTGGCCGGCAAGGGCGAGCCCGGCCTGCGGGGCGCCGGGCCTGGCGATCTGTTCGTGATCACGCGCGTGAGCGAGTCACCGGTGTTCAAGCGCAACGGCGACAACCTCGAGGTCGAGGTGCCGCTGAGCATCCCCGAGGCCCTGCAGGGGGCGGTCATCGAGGTACCGACCCTGAACGGTGCCAAGCGCCTCCGGGTCGCTCCGGGAACCAAGCACGGCACCGTGCAGCGGCTGCGCGGCGAGGGCCCGCAACGGCTGGGCGGAAAGGGTCACGGTGACATCCACTACCGGTTCGTGATCGACGTGCCGGCCTCGCTGTCTCCCGAGCAGTCCGAGGCGGTCGACAGGCTGTCGATGGTGATGAACGGAAACCCGCGCGCGCGGCTGTTCCCCGATGAGCCCGCCTCGGCCACGGCGGAGGCGCACTGATGGCCACCCGGCGTGTCCGCACGACCCGCGTCGAGGTCTCCTCCGATCGCGGTGTATTCATGATCTCGGTGGCCGCCGAGCTGGCCGACATGCACCCCCAGACGCTGCGCATGTACGAGCAGCGCGGGCTGATCGAGCCCAAACGATCCCCGAAGGGAACGCGGCTCTACTCCCGCCAGGACGTCGAGCGGCTGCGTCGCATCCAGGAGATGACCGCCGAGCTGGGCATGAACCTGGCCGGCGTGGAGCGCGTGTTCGAGCTCGAGGAGCAGCTCGAGACGATGTCCCGCAAGGTGGCCGCGCTCGAGCGCCGGGCGCAGGATCTCTCCGGCGAAGTGAAGCGGCTCGAGGAGTTGCGCCGCGAGCTTCGGGCCGAGATCGTGCCCTACGAACGCGGCGGCGCGCTGGTCCGCCACACGAAGATCCTGCGCTTCGGGGTCGCTCCCGCCCCCGAGCCCTCAGACGAGTCCTGAGCCGGACCGCCGCTCTTGGGCCGGCGCGTGTTTCTGCCGATGACATGCGGGAACACTGGTCCCCTGGCCTGATCGGCAACCATGGTGCGGCGAGACACCGCACCGGTTGTGCAACGATCCTGCTCGGGAGCCGGGCTGCGGGAAGCGATCGACTGGAGCTTGAAGTGCCAACGCGTTACTGGGGACAACGGATGATCGCGCTCGCGATCACGGTCACCGGGCTGGCCCTGCTGACCTCGCCGGTGGCGTCTGCCCACGCCTCGCGCCCCTCTCACGCCTCTCACGCGAGGGTCAAGCAGCTCGGCCTCGCCCCCCGGCGCCAGACCCTCCCCCTGGTCTTCCCGCTGCGTGCCAACGTGGCCGGGCTCGAACGCCTCGCCACCGCGGTCAGCACGGTCGGCTCGCCCGAGTACGGCCACTACGTTCCGATCTCGGTCCTGGCCCGCCGCTTCGGCGCCTCGCTGGGTGACCGCCTCCGCGTGACGCGGTTTCTGCGCGGCAACGGCGCGACCCACGTCCGCATCGATGCCACCGGCCTGTTCGCCGACGCCACGCTCAGCGTCGGGCGGGCAAGCCAGCTGTTTGGCGCCTCCCTCTCCCGCTTTCACGCGACCCGGGCCGGCTCCTACGTCGCGCCCACGTCGGGCGCACACGTTCCGGCCGCGCTGAAGGGCACGGTCACCGGTGTCGTCGGGCTCGACACGCAGCCCGTGGTCGTCCAGCCAGCCGTGAAGATCGCCAGCGGAGCCGGCTTCCCGCGCACCCAGGCACGGTTCACCGCCGACAACACGCCATCGGGGTATCAGCACCGCACCGGCACGGCGGCCGGCTGTGCCGACGGCCAGGCCGACCGGGGCTTCACGCCCAACCAATACCTCGACGCATACGGATACTCGCCCCTGCACGCGGCCGGCATCGAGGGCCAGGGCGAGCGCGTCTCCCTGATCGAGATCGATGGCTTTCGCTACTCGGATCTCCGCACCTTCGCGAGCTGCTTCGGGCTCTCGATCCCGGCCGTCAACGGCTTCGGCGTCAACATCAAACACCCGCTGACGCCGATCGGAGAGACCGAACTCGACCTGCAGGTGATCGACGCCGCCGCGCCGGGACTGAAGGGGATCGACGTCTACGAGTCCCGGGCCCGTCCATCGGACGTCCTGCAGTCGCTCACCGCGCCGCTGCAGAACCGCGGTCGCGTGCCCGATGTCATCTCGGTTTCCCTCGGGGTGTGCGAGCCGGCGCTGGACCTGGCGGTTGGCCGCAGTGGGCTGCGCGCCGTCGAGGGCGCGCTCGCGCTCGAGACCGCCTCGGGCATCTCGGTGCTGGCCTCGAGCGGCGACGATGGCTCCTCCTCGTGCATCGTCGGGGGCGAACCGCTGCCGGTCAAGGCGACCAGCTTCCCTGCCTCCTCGCCGTTCGTCACCGGCGTCGGTGGCACCAACTTCGAGCTCGGCAGCAGCAACCAGATCCAGGGCGAAACGGTCTGGAACGACGCCCCTTACGACCTGTCGGCGGGCGGCGGCGGGACCAGCGCGCTGTTCGCGCGTCCCGGCTATCAGAACGGCTTTACGCCGCAGCGCAACCGTGACGTGCCCGATGTCTCGATGCTGGCCGATCTGCTCCCGGGCTACAACATCTTCTGCTCGGTCAAGGCCTGCCAGGGCTACGGCAGCGGCTGGGTCGCGGTCGGCGGCACGAGCGCGTCCTCACCGCTGTTCGCGGGTGGGCTGGCTCTGATTGACCAGATGCTGCGCGAGCACGGCAAGCAGAGCCTCGGGTTGGCCAACTCACTCCTCTACAAGGCGCAACGCCGTTACGCCTCGCTGAACGTCATCTCCGATATCCGCTCGGGCAACAACGATCTGGGCCAGTACATCCCGGGCGGCAACCAGCGCCCGCTGGGCTGCTGCACGGCCGCCCCGGGCTACGACCGCGCCTCCGGCCTCGGCAGTCCCAACCTCAACCGGCTGGCTTTCCTGGCCCTCGCACTCCAGCCCCGGATCGCCGGCGTGGGCATCTCGCTGCCAGGGCAGCGCCCGATCCTCCGCCACCATCTGATCGCGCGTATCAGCTGCTCGCGACGCTGCATCGTGGCCGCCAGCGCCACGATCGCGATCGAGGGGGAGAAGTCGATGCACGCTGGCTCAGGCCGGGTGGTCCTACGTGGACGCGGCCGGAGGATGGTGACCTTGCCCCTTTCCCGCGGGCAGCGGCGACGGTTGCGCTCGGCGCTCGCTCAGCACCGGGCGATCTATGCCCACGTCGTCGGCGAGGTCCTCGATCCCGGGGGCAACGTCGAGGCCGTCAGCCGCCCGCGCGTCATCCGCATCCGGCACTAGCCGGGGTCAAGCTCCCGGGTCTACCGCCGCCGTGGCCCCGCGGGGCCCCGGTGGCGCTCCTGGGTGGCCCGTAAACGACCTCGATCCGGTGGCCGAAGTCCTTGCCAAACGGGGTGATCCGTGCGATAATCTTAGTCGACCAGACTAAGATTTAGGACCAAACCGAACTAGATTCCGGAACCGATGCCAATGCACCCAGACCGCTTTACGATCAAGTCCCAGGAGGCGCTCCAGGCCGCCCAGCAGCTGGCCGAGCAGCGCCGTAACCCGCAGACGATGCCCGAGCATCTGCTCGCCGTGCTGCTCGAGCAGGACGGCGGAATCGTCGTACCCGTGCTGCGCAAGCTCGGGGTCGAGCCCGCGTCGGTGCGCGAGGCCGTCGGCCGCGCGCTGGAGGCGCTACCCAAGCTGACCACCTCCGGGGGCACCGCCGGCGGAGCCGGTGGTCAGGAGCCGGCCGGCGGCTCCGGCGAGCTGACCCAGATCATGCGCGCCGCCGAGCGCGAGATGCGCGACCTCAAGGACGAGTACATCTCGACCGAGCACCTGCTGCTCGCCCTGGCCGCCCACCCCGGCGGCGCCGGCGACGCACTGCGTTCCGCGGGCGCCGGCCGCGAGGAGCTGCTTTTAGCCCTCGGCGAGGTTCGCGGCTCGCACCGCGTCACCGACGAGAGCCCCGAGGAGAAGTTTCAGGCCCTCGAGAAGTACGGCCGCGACCTGACCGAGGCTGCCTCCCAGGGCCAGCTCGACCCCGTGATCGGACGCGACGACGAGATTCGTCGCGTGATCCAGGTCCTGTCGCGCCGGACCAAGAACAACCCCGTGCTGATCGGCGAGCCCGGGGTCGG
>DASXHG010000291.1:0-3124 GCA_036488625.1 Solirubrobacteraceae bacterium
TCCGAGCGTGCGCGCCGAGCCCCAGCCGTAGGCCTGGGCCTTGACGATCGCGTAGACCAGGACGACGAGTCCGGTGGTCACCGTGAACGCTCCGGCGATGTCGTAGGAGCGGTGCTCGACGTCGGCCCGGGACTCGGCCACGTAGCGGACCGCGAGCGCCACGGTGGCGATGCCGACCGGGACGTTGACAAAGAACACCCAGCGCCAGGAGGCGACCTGGGTGAGGATGCCGCCGACCAGCAGGCCGACGGCCGCGCCGCCGGCGGCGATCGCGCTCCAGACGCCGAGCGCCTTGGTCCGCTGCTCGCCGTCGCTGAACGTGGTGGTGACGATCGAGAGCGCGGCGGGGGAAACGAGCGCGCCGCCCAGGCCCTGCAGGCCGCGCCCGACGATCAGCATGCCCGAGGACTGAGCCACGCCGTTGAGCAAGGAGGCGGCCGAGAACAGGATCACGCCGGCCACGAACAGCCGCCGGCGCCCCAGGAGGTCAGCCGCGCGGCCGCCCAGCAGCAAGAAGCCGCCGAAGATCAGCGTGTAGGCGTTGACCACCCACTGCAGGTTGGCGGCCGAGAAGTGCAGGCCCAGCTGCACGGAGGGAAGGGCGATGTTGACCACGGTGGCGTCCAACACCACCATGAACTGCGCCAGGCAGGCAATGACGAGGACCAACCAGGGATTGACCTGTCGTGCTTGCTTGCCAGCCTGCTTGTGACCCTCGATCGCGGTTGCGCTCATCTGAACCCCTCGAAATCGCGTACGGACTAAACTGGAACTGTGCGGTCCGCTTACGGTATCACAAGCGGACCGACTGGTCCGGTTATTTTTCTGTGACCCTCCGGAGCAAGAGCTCCCGTGCCCGCGCACCCGCTAGCATCGGGGGCGTTCGGAACGAAAAGAAACGAAGCGACTCCGCCGACCGAAGGGTGGAGAAGGGAATTACATATATGTCTGACGCCGTTAAGCGCGTGTCCGTCGAGATCGAAGGCAAGGAGATCTCGTTCGAGACCGGCAAGTTGGCCAAGCAGGCCTCCGGCGCCGTCGTCGTCCGTGCGGGCGACACGATGGTTCTTAGTACCGCCACCCGCGGAAACCTGCGAGAGGTGGATTTCCTGCCCCTCACGGTTGACGTCGAGGAGCGGATGTACGCGGCCGGGAAGATTCCCGGCTCGTTTTTTAAGCGCGAGGGCCGCGCGGGGGAGAAGGCCACCCTCACCGCCCGCCTGATCGACCGGCCGATCCGCCCCCTGTTCCCCAAGGGCTGGCGTTATGAGACCCAGCTGGTCGCGCTGCCGATGTCGGTTGACCACGTCAACCCCTACGACATCCTGGCCATGAATGGCGCCTCGGCGGCGCTGATGGTCTCCGATGTGCCCTTCCCGAGCCCGGTGGGCGCGGTGCGCATCGGCAAGATCGACGGCAACTTCGTCGTCAATCCCAGCGAGGAGGCCATGTTTGAGGGCGCCGACCTGGATCTGATCGTCGCCGGTACCGAAGAGGCCATCCTGATGGTCGAGGCGGGCGCCAACGAGATTCCCGAGGCCGAGATCCTCGATGCCCTCGACATCGCCCACGACAACATCAAGAAGCTTTGTGCCGCCCAGCGCGAGCTGGCCGAGATCGCCGGCAAGCCCAAGGTCACGGTCGACATCCCCGTCGTCCATGACGAGCTTTACGAGCAGATCAAGGGCTCGCACGGCTCCGCACTGGACGCCGCCACGCAGGTCGTGGACAAGCTCGAGCGCCAGGAGGCCACCAAGGCCGTCGAGGCCGAGATCCTCGAGAAGTACTCCGGCGCTCCGGACTCCGAGACCTACGCCGAGTACCGGTCCAACGCCCAGCGGGCGTTTGACAAGCTCGAGAAGACGCTGATCCGCGAGCGGATCGCCGTGGCCAAGAAGCGCCCCGACGGCCGCAACACCGATGAGATCCGGCCGATCTCGATCGAGGTCGACATCGCGCCTCGTACGCATGGTTCGGCGCTGTTCACCCGGGGCCAGACGCAGGCCTTCTCCGTTGTTGCCCTCGGCACGACGCGGGAGGAGATGCGACTGGACACGCTCGGGCTGGAGACGACCAAGCGCTACTTCCATCACTACAACTTCCCGCCCTTCTCGGTCGGGGAGGCGGGCTTCATGCGCGGTCCCAAGCGGCGTGACATCGGTCACGGCGCGCTGGCCGAGCGGGCCCTGGTCCCGATGATCCCGACCCAGGAGGACTTCCCCTACACGATTCGTGTGGTCTCGGACATCCTCGAGTCCAACGGCTCATCGTCGATGGCTTCGGTGTGCGGCTCGACCCTGTCGCTGCTGGCGGCCGGTGTGCCGCTGAAGCGGTCGGTGGCCGGTATCGCCATGGGCCTGATCAAGGAGGGCGACGACTACGTCATCCTCACCGACATCGCCGGCGTCGAGGATCACCTCGGCGACATGGACTTCAAGGTCGCCGGCACGCAGGACGGGATCACCGCGCTGCAGATGGACATCAAGATCACTGGTGTGACGTTCGAGATCATGCGTGACGCCCTGGCCCAGGCCAAGGTCGCCCGCGAGTTCATCTTGAAGGAGATGGGCAGCGTCATCGACGCCCCGCGCGCCGAGCTCTCGCGTTACGCGCCGGGCATCTCGTCGGTCAAGATCGACCCCGAGAAGATCGGCCTGCTGATCGGCAAGGGTGGCGAGACCATCCGCGCTCTGCAGGAGGAGTTCGAGTCCCAGATCGACGTCAACGACGAGGGCCAGGTTCTGGTCTACGCGTCCAACCGCGAGCTCGGCGACGCGCTCGTTGACCGGATCCGGACGATGACCAAGGAGGTCGAGGTCGGAGACGAGTTCGCCGGCAAGGTCGTCAAGACGACCACGTTCGGCGCCTTCGTCGAGCTCGCCAAGGGCACCGACGGCCTGCTGCACATCTCCAACGTGGCCCCGGGCCGGCGGATCGACACCGTCGAGGAGGTCCTCAACAAGGGTGACGAGATCGCCGTCAAGGTGGTCGAGGTCGACCGCGAGCGAGGCCGCATCGGTCTCCGTCTCGCCGAGGATCCCGAGATCCAGGGCAAGAACGCCGAGGAGCTGCAGGCCATCGCCGCGGCCGAGAACGGCGGACAGCGCCGTGACCGTCCGCCGCG
>DASXHG010000330.1:0-4287 GCA_036488625.1 Solirubrobacteraceae bacterium
TGGCGACCGACGCCAAAGCTGCCCTCGACCTGGTCGAGCATGCCGAGCGGGCCGGCGTGCTGCTCACTGTTTTCCAGAATCGGCGCTGGGATTCCGACCAGCTGTTGCTCGAGCAGCTCATCGCCGAGGATCGTCTGGGAACCGTGATCCGGTACGAATCGCGGTTTGAGCGTTGGCGCCCGGAGGCCAGCCCCGAGGTATGGCGGGACGCGACGACGCCCGCGGCCGGCGGCGGACAGCTCCTGGATCTCGGCAGCCACCTCGTGGACCAGGCGCTTCACCACTTCGGTCCCGCGCGACACGTGTACGCCGAGATCGACAGCCGTAGGGGCACCGTCGCCGACGATGACGCCTTTGTGGCCATCAGCCACATCAGCGGTGTCATCAGCCACCTCCACGGTTCGGCGTTGGTCGCGGCGCCGGGGCCACGGCTGCGGGTCCTCGGGACCGAGGGGGCGCTGCTCGTCAACGACCTCGATACCCAGGAGGACCGGCTCCGCGCGGGGGAGAGGCCCGACACCGTCTCAGACTGGGGAGTGGAGCCCGCATCGGCGGCTCCGCGCCTGGTCATCGGAGACCAGAGCACTCCGCTGACCGGACCGCCGGGAGACTGGCCCGCGTTCTACCGGCTGCTGGAGGTTGCGCTGACCGGCGACGGCGTGCCGCCGGTTGATCCCCGGGACGCGGTCGCGGTGCTCCGGGTCCTCGACGCCGCTCGGATCAGCGCGGCCGAGGATCGCGTCGTGCCCTTGGCATGACCCTGACGCGCCCGTATGACGCCTGGCCTACGGCGTCATACGGATCGCGCCAACGGCTTAGCTGGCGTCGTAGGGCTGCTTGCTTCCGGCCTTGGCGAGGCCGCGACTGACCATGTAGCCAATCGTCAGGATCGCCGCGTACAGCCAGACCTGATGGGCCGGGAATACGTCAGCGCGATGGACGCCGCCGCTGGTGACCGCGCCGGCGATGAAGATCCCGACGAGCACAGCGAGGTAGGCGAAGAACTCCGTCGTCTTGAACGCCGCCTTGGTCTCAGTTGAGAGACGGCGGACGGGGTTCTCGGCACGATGGTTGGTCCCGTTCTCAATGGCTCCGGGACGCGAAGTTGTAGCGCTCATATTGCACTCCTGTTTTCAGACACAACAATGGACGACAGGACCTGGTACACGAGGCGAACTACGCCAACGAAGCCGTCCCTATCTGAACCTTCCCGAGCGCACGCAAGCTGAAGTCGGTGCGCCCTTCTACGTGATGCCCGCCTCTCTGACGGGCAAACATAGGTTCGTGCGCCGCTTCCCAGCGGCCGTCTCGAGCGGGGAATAGACCAACCCGCCCTCGGGTAAGGTCCGGCTCATGACCGAGGCCGATCCACTCGCCGGAATCGAACAGGAGGAGGGGCTATCGCTGCCGGCGCGGGTCTCTCACGCGGTGGTGCGAGCGATCAAGGACCTGTACGGGCGCGGTCCCACTCACGCCAAGACCTACCTCTGCGACGAGTACGTCTTCTGCGTGATGAGCGGAGGTCTGAGCCGGGACGAGGAAACGATGATCCGGGGTGGCGAGGAGGAGGCCGTACGCGAGTATCGCCTGAAGTTTCAGGCCGTCATCGCCCCTGAGCTCATGCGGCGCGTGGAAGACGTCGTAGGACGAAAAGTCATCAATTACCACAGCCAGATCCTGTTTGATCCCGACCGCATGATCGAGATCTTCATGCTGGACCCGGCCGAGCCGTGATGCTCGTCTCTATCGAGCGCCCGTGACGAGCCGGAGAATTCGCACCAGCAGTGGGACGCTGGTCAGCGTCCACACGGCTCGATCGTCAGCGGGCCAGGCGTAGGTGGGGCTTCCCTCCTGGATCAGGTCGCCCAAGCCGGGCTGGTCCAGTTCCTGGGCCGACCATTCATAGAGATGCTGCAGTCGGGGCCCGATGACGCCGTAGTCGAGCAGCCGTCCGATGCCGTGTTCGTCGGCGAGGTAGGTCTCGAGGTCGCTTTCCAACGGGTAGCGATGGGGGAGAACCCGCTCGAGCGACAGGAAGGCTCCGGCCAGTCCGAGCCGGGGATCGCCGAGCAGACCCCCCAGGGCTCCGAAGCGCCCGAGTGACAGGCGCGGTGCCGCGACAAGCGCATGGGCGTACAGGACTCGGAGCAGGGCGACATTGAGGAAGAATCGCTCGGGTCGGCTTTCCGCCCAGGCCAGATCTTTCGCCGCCAGGTACGCGGCCACGATGCTCGCGTTGTGAGCGCGATACCAGGTACGCGCCGAGGGACGGGCGATAAACGACATCCAGAGCTCGACCGTCGGCGATGACGCCGGGCCTCCGCGGCCGCCGGCACGAGCTACGGCCTCGCATCCGTCTCGCAGAAGCCGCTCGTTGACATCTCGCCACCACGGGCTGCCCGGAGGGGTGGCGGTGAGCGGAGCAAGCACACCCCGTTTGGTCTGCCAGCGCATGAAGGACAGTTCCGCCCGCCGGAACGGAAGATGCCGTGGCGCGTCGCCGGTCGGTCCTCGATACGTGCGCGTGACCAGGCCCACCCGCGCGGCTGGATCGTCGCGCACGGCGGCGACTTGCGCTGCTGCCCACTCGGCCGCACTCAGCGTTCCCACGGCGAGTGTCAGTTAACGCCGGTCTGGCCGGCGAAGTGACGATCGATCTCGTTGGCGTAGGAGCGGCCAATCGAGCTATGGGACTCGGCCAGCCAGCGGCTGAAGCTGACTCGACCGAGAGCCGGCTGGTGCGAGACGAGTAGTCCATCCGACAGCCCTTTGACTTCGTCGCCCGTGAGGACGACATCCCTGACCAACAGGCCGAGCGCGGATGCCGCTTGGGTCATGATCGGCGCCGGGACGTGCACGATCGGCGGCCGTAGGTGCACGATCGGGGCACGTATGCCAACCGCATCGCGGATCTCCGTGACCAGTTCCTTGAACGTGAAGGTCTCCGGTCCGGCGGCGTCAACCGTGATGTCGTCCGAGGCATGCGCGCGCTCCTGACAGATTCGCGCCAGGTCATCGATGTGCACCGGTTGAATCGGGTATTCGCCGTTTCCGGGGATGGCAAAGACCGGGAACCGGCGCAGGATCCAGGCGATGTTGTTGACCAGCACATCGCGCTCACCACCGAACAGCACGGTGGGCCTGACGATCGAGTAAGGAAGGCCGACTTTGGCCAGCGCCTGCTCAACGAGCGCCTTTCCTCGGTAGTACGGAAGGGTGGACTCAAGCGAAGGGTTGGCGATGCTGACGTGGACAATGCGCGCGACGTGGGCGCGGGCGGCGGCGAGGAACAACGCGCGCGAGTTCTCGATCGCGCTGGCAAACGTCGTCTGGCCGTGGTCGAAGCGAACCCAGTAGCTGTTGTAGAGCGTTGTGACCCCTTGCATGCTCCGGGCCAGGGCGGCCGGGTCATCGAAGTGGTAGGGGATCGCCTCAATCCGCTCGCGCAACGCGTGCGGTCGGTCAGGGTGGAAGGTGAGTGTCCTCACTGTCCGGCCTTCGGCCAGCAGCCGCTCGGCGATGCGGGCCCCCGAGTAGCTGAACGCTCCGGTGACGAGGTCGATGCCCGTGTCGGAGCTCATCCTCGCTCGATCGCGGCCGGCACGACAAGGGGCAATGAGGACCGAGGCACGCGGGAAGCTTCCCACAGCCCTTTCTGACATGCCCCAGGACCGAGCGGCCCGTCGCCGGGCGGTCGGCGTCAGTGGGTATCAGCGCCGGGAAAGCTCGGCAGGGGCTCGAGTCCCTCCGCGGGTCGGGCGGGCGGACGCGGGCTGGCCGGTCACAGCGGCCACCGGCGGGGCGGCTCTCCGTCGGGCCGCGGCAAGCAGCGCTGCGAGGACCAGGGCCACGCCGGTCAGCTGCAGCGGGCTCGGAGATTCGCTGAAGATCAGCGCCGCCAGCACGACCGACCCCACCGGCTGGACGGTGAGCAGAACCGACGTCAGGGCCGCGGGCAAGCGGGGCAGGGAGGCAGTGATCAGCAGCCAGCCCACGACCTGCGAGGTCAGAGCCAGCGTTACCAGCCAGCCGGCGCTGGGCCACGCCGGAACAAGCCTCGCATCTCCCAACAGCACGCCGACGAGCACGCACAAGCCGGCCGCCACGGCCGTCGCGTCCAAAAGCGGACCGGCGATCCGGCGCAGGTCGGCTCCGCCACGGCGCAGCAGCAGAAGGAAACCCACGTAGGCGACGCCAGCGCCGAGACCGAACAGGGTGCCGCGGGTCGGGTGGTGACCGTAGGCGCCGCGCTCAAGCACGCCGGAGATCAGCAGGACCCCGGCGAGC
>DASXHG010000420.1:0-3751 GCA_036488625.1 Solirubrobacteraceae bacterium
CGACCGCGCCCGCGTCCACGTCGTGGGTGACGACCGCCCCGGCGCCGACCATCGCCCGTTCGCCGATCGTCAGCCCGGGCAGGATCACCGCCCCAGCACCGATACTGGCCCCGCGACGCACGGTCGTGTGGAGAAGCGCAAACGGCTGGCGGCTGCGAGGCCGGGCGTCGTTGGTGAACGTCGCCTGGGGGCCGATGAAGACGTCATCCTCGATCCGCAGCCCATCCCACAGATACACGCCGGACTTCAGCGTGACCCGATCGCCGACGACCACGTCGCCCTCGATGAACGTGTGATCACAGACGTTGCAATCCGCGCCGATGACGGCTCCGGCCAGCACGTGGGCAAAGGCCCAGATCCTGGTCCCGGCGCCCACCGAGTCGGTCTCGACCAGCGCTCGCTCGTGGATGAAGGGGGGAGAGGGCATAGGCCAGAAACCTAATCGATTACCCAGGTGTCCTTGCCGCCACCGTTCTTGGAGGAGTTGACGACCATCTCTCCGGGATCGAAGGCGACACGCGACAGGCCGCCCGGAGCCAGCGCGATCTCGGCTGCGCAGAATGCGAACGGCCGAAGGTCCACGTGGCGCGGTTGCAGCCGGCCGTCGATCACGGTCGGATGGCGCGACAGCGGCACGATCGGCTGCGCGATGTAGCGCTCGGGATGGCGAGCGAGCTCGGACCGGGCGGCGTCGAGCTCGTCGTCGTCGGCGTGGGAGCCGATGACGACGCCCGCGCCTCCGTGGCCGTGACGCGGCTTGACGACCAGCCGCTCGAGGTCCACGGCCGCCGCCAGCCCGGCGGTCTCGGTCTCCAGGGAGTGCGTGGGCACCGAGCGGATCAGCGGCTCCTGCTCGAGGTAGAAGCGGACGAACGTCTCGACGTGGGCGTGCACGAGCTTGTCGTCGGCGACACCATTGCCAAACGCGTTGACCAGCCCCAAGTTCCCGCTCTGCCAGGCGGGGAGCAGGAGCTCGGCCACGGAGGTCAGGTTCCCGTTCTCATCCCGGACCCGGTCCTCATCGGTGCGCCGGTAGACGACGTCGAGACGGCGTGCGCTGCCGTCGGGCAGCGGCGTGAAGAGCTCATCTCCACGCAGCTCGAGATCCTCCGGGGTCAGGAGGGGGGCCCCGAGCCGTTCGGCGGCGCAGGCATGTTCGTAGTAGGCGACGTTGTCGGGACCGTCGGTGAGCACGGCCATCGACGGTGGGCCGGTCGTGCCGCGGGGCGTGGCCGCCCGCAGCGTGCCGGCCAGCAACTCGTACAGGGCGGGGTCGACCGGCCGGGGAATCGGCAGGCCCGAGGGCAGGGTGTCGACCATCGCCGCCCGGGCGGCGATCAGGTAGGCAAAGCCTGACGGCGTGCGCAGGTTGTCCTCCAGGACCAGAAATTCGCCGCTCGGGGCACGGATGAGGTCAAAGCCGACGATCGCCGCGGGCGCCGCGGTATCCGGCAGACGCCCGGCCAGGTCGGGCTCAAAGCCCTCGGCGCCGTCGACGACTTCGGCGTCAAGCAGACCGGCGGCAACGATCCGCCGCGGGCCGTAGACATCGCGCAAAAAGCAGTTCAGGGCGCGGGTGCGCTGAATCAGGCCGAGCTCCATCCGATGCCACTCGGCGGCGGTGATGAGTCGCGGTATCGGATCGATAACGAACGGTCCGTTCCCGAACCTCACCCCGGCGTCCTCGAGGTGGCGGGCCACGTTGAGGCTGAGCTCGTCCAGGTCCACATGCTCGAGCGCGGCCAGGGTCTGGGCGTACCCGGCGCGGGGATTGCCGTCAGCGTCACGGTCCTCGTCAAACGGCGGCTGGGGGCCGGGTTCAGAGGCCATGTTTGTCCAGCCACAGCTCGAGCAGGGCGAGCTGCCACAGCTTTGAGCCCTCCAGCGTGGTCAGGTGCTCGTTGGGGGCCCCGAGCAGGGTGTCCACGTGCTCGGGACGGAAGATCCCGCGCGCCCGAGCCCGCGCGCCGTTCATCAGCTCGGTGATGAGATCGAGCGTGGCGCCCTCCAGGGTGGACAGGGCAGGGACCGGGAAGTACCCCTTGGGCCGGTCGATGACCGCGGCCGGGAGCACGCTCCGCGCCGCCGCCTTGAGCACCCCCTTGCCGCCCTGGGCCAGCTTCAGCTCCGGAGGGCACGCGGCCGCCAGCTCGACCAGCTCGTGATCCAGAAACGGCGTCCGCGCCTCGAGCCCCCAGGCCATGGTCATGTTGTCCACGCGCTTAACCGGGTCATCTACCAGCATCACCTCGGTGTCCAGGCGCAGACCCCGGTCGACCGGATCGTCGGCGCCAGCGGCGGCGAAGTGGGCCTCCTGGAAGGCTGCGCTCGGGTCTTGATCGAGCCTGTAGGCGTCGGTGACGGTCTCGGCCATCTCGGCGTCGGCGCGGTCAAAGAAGGCCTTGCGGTAGGCCTCGGCGCCGGTGCCCTCGGCTCGGAACAGCGGCGGGTACCACGAGTATCCGGCGAACACCTCGTCAGCCCCCTGTCCGGACTGGACGACCTTGTAGGACTTCGCCACCTCCTCCGAGAGCAGGTAGAAGGCCACGGCGTCGTGGGAGACCATCGGCTCGCTCATCGCGTGCACCGCGCCGTCGAGGGCGGGCAGCATCCGGCTCGTGTCGACGTGGATCTTGTGGTGATCGGTGTCGAACTGCTCGGCGATGATGTCCGAGTAGCGAAACTCATTGCCCTCGCGGGCGCCGACGTCGTCAAAGCCGATGCTGAACGTGGCCAGCTTCTCCTGGCCCGAGGTCTCGAGCAGGGCGACGATCAGGCTCGAGTCAAGACCGCCCGAGAGCAGGACCCCGACCGGCACGTCGGACACCATGCGGCGCTTGACCGCGGTCCGCAGCGCCTCGAGGGTGGCGTCTGACCAATCCTGTTCGCTCCAGTCCGCGTAGCGGTCCTGGCGGCTGAAGTCAGCGCGCCAGTAGCGCTCCTGGGTGGTGTTCCCGTCGGGGTCGATCTGCAACGTGTGTGCGGGCGCGAGCTTCTGGACGCCCTTGAGAATCGTGCGCGGGGGTGGCACCACGGAATGCCAGCTCAGGTAGTGGTGCAGGGCGACGGGGTCGATCTCGGTGTCGATCCCGCCGCCGGCCAGCAGCGCGGGCAGCGTCGAGGCGAAGCGCAGCGAATCGGTCGTGTGGGCCAGGTACAGCGGCTTGACGCCGAGCCGGTCGCGGCCCAGCAGCACCCGACCGGACGCGTGCTCGCAGAGCGCGAAGGCGAACATCCCCTTGAAACGCTTGACGCAATCCCGACCCCACTTGGCGTACGCCTTGGGGATGACCTCGGTGTCGCTGGTGGAGAAGAACCGGTAGCCATCGCGCTCGAGCTCGCTGCGCAGCTCCTGATGGTTGTAGATGCAGCCGTTGAAGGCGACCGTCAGCCCCAGCTCCGGATCGACCATCGGCTGGTCGCCGGTGCTGGTCAGGTCGATGATCTTCAGCCGGCGATGCGCGAACGCGACGCCGTCCTGCGACCAGCTGCCCTCGCCGTCCGGACCACGGCTGCGCATCGTAGCCGCCATCCGCTCGACGGCCTCGCTGTCGGCCGGGCGACCGACGGCCCGCTCACCCGCGAAGCCGCACACGACCGAGCGGCCTCAAGCCACGCGCAGGGCGGGAGTGCCCAGTTCGGCCTGGCGGGCCTCATCGATGAAGGCGCGAAACAGCGCCGCCTGCTCGGGACGGTCGACGAGCGTCTCGGCGTGCCACTGCACGCCGACCACGAACGACCGGTCGCTGGC
>DASXHG010000002.1:0-4102 GCA_036488625.1 Solirubrobacteraceae bacterium
GCAGCCCGGCAAACAGCGCCAGTGTCCAGTAGGGGGCCCGCCGCAGCCGTGATGACGTGCTCATCGGCCGGCCTCGGGTTCGGTGACCGGACGCTCGGACCCGCGTTCCGCGACTTGACGCCGCGCGCCGCGGTCCGCGGCCGGACGCTCGGCGCGCCGCCCGGCTCCGATGGCACCTGAGTCCCGGCCGAAGTGGGCGAGCGCAACGTGGACCCGCTCGTGGATCCCGGCGTGACGGGCAGCTCGTTCGATGGCCAGCCCGGTGCGCTCGTTGTCGACCAGGTAGAGGACGGAATCGACGCGCCCGTCGAGCGCGTAGCCGCCCAGGATCTCGTGGCGCCGGCGCCGCCCCTTGGGCGTCAGTTCGAGCTCGACCGCGACCCGGTGACCGGCTTCGGTCTCCAGCAGCAGGTCGGGGTAGTGGCGGCGCTCACCGCCGTTCCGACCAACTCCGCCGAGCCGGACGGCGAAGCGCTCAGACGGGTCCTCCCGGAGACGGTCCTCGGAGCGCATGCACCGCTCGGAGGCCATCCCGCGAAGAGGTCCGAAGCCACCGCGGCTCGCCGCCAGCCAGAGCCAGGCCAGGCCTACCTCATGGTCGTAGGTCGCGAGGTCGATCTCGCCCGGGCGCGGCCGTGAGCTACCGATCGCCCGCAGGCCCCGGTTGGTTATCTGGTAAGCACCGGGCCCGGCCAGCTTGTGCTCGTAGCGCAGACAGCCGCTCCGGGTGAGGGTGCGCAGGCGCGCCGAAGCCGACGCGGCCGAGACTTCGAGAAGCGCCCGGACATGGGCGTTGAGGACAAACCGGTGCTCGGCCGCGAACTCAAGCACCCGCAGTTCCAACCGGCCGATCTGGGGATGGGGCTGGCGCTGGCCAGCTGCCCGCCGTCGGGCAGCGGGCCGGCGAGGAGGGCGGGTGCCGGAGGCGGGCACGGAGGCGGGCACGGAGGCGGGCAGATCGTCAGCCACATGGGTTGAGAGCCGCGGCGCAGGCCTTATTCACCCCCGGCCACGCCCGCGGGGCTGAACTTCAGCGGGTCGGACGGGGCAGCGAGCTTGTGTTCACGACCTGAAAGTCGCGACCCGAGAGCCGGCTCAGCGTGTGCAGGGCGACGTCGTTCCAGTGCCGGTCGGGAGCGCCGGAGATGTACCACGGCGACCCGTTGTCGGCCAGGATCAAGCCGTAGCGCTTGAGCGCCAGGGCGATCACCCGTGCCTGGTAGGGGAGCCGGGCGATGTTTACGCTGCCGCGCAGGCGGACCCGCAGACCCATCGGCGGCCGGTGCGGGCCAGAGCACGTCGGGGCCATGTGGCGAGCGGGGTAGACGTAGCGGTGCGCCGTGCACGGGGCGGTGAAGCGCAGGGCGTGCCGGATCGCTCCGGCGGCGACCTCGGCGTAGCGGGCTAGGCCGGGCAGGATGGGTAGGCCGGCGGCATCGGCCGAGGTCCACCCGGCTGGACGCAGGCGGTCAGAACCCAGGGAGAAGATCGCTCCCGATCCTGCCGTCCAGAAGCTCCCGTGGGGGTTGGCGGCATACAGCTCGAAGTCGGTGCAGGAGGACCGATCGAGCACGATCACGTGACGATCACCCTGGGACTGGGCGCCACCCTCGATGGCCACGCCGCGGGGAAGCGGGTAGCGCCGCCGGTCGGACTGAGCCGCGTAGCGAAAATGAACCGGCAGGCGGTGGGTCCGTGACGTGACCACGGTGAAGGGAATGCCGTTGGGGGCCCCGTCCCATACGGTTCCGAAATCGGGGTGCACGTGGGCGCTCAGTCCGATCCGGGCCAGGATCGCGCGGGAGTTGGCCGCGACCGGGAGACTGTCAACGCGCTCGTTGAAGGGATTGTCCGCGGGAAGGATGGTGCATCCCGCGATCGACGGCGGGCGGCTGCTCGCCGCGGCGAGCCGGGCCTGCGGCGCCGCGGCATCTCCCCGCGCCCGGGCTTGCACCGCCCCCGCGATTGCGAGCGCGGCCAGGATCAGCACGGTCAGTCGCGGGCCGAACCCGCGTATCGATAGGCCGCGCATCAGGCCAGGACGAGCATCGCGTCGGACCGGGAGGCGAACACGGCCTCCTGCACCTCTCCGATGTAGTCACCATCGACCTGGAGCGGGAGCGGCCGTTCGTCGCGGGACACCACCTGCAGACCCTGAAGGCCGCTGAACGGGTGCACGCGGCGGTGACGCGCGATCCGGAAGCGAGACGACAGGGCGCGCCAGGTGATCGTGGGAATGTCGATCGGGCTCGCCCGCTTCAGCACGATGCCCGACAGATCTCCACTGTGGAGGGAGGCGCCCTCACCCATGTGCACCGCCCGCTCGCCGAAGTACGTGTACGGATCCCCGCTCTGGATGATCGCCGTGACCCCGGCGACGCGTTCGCCCCCGAGGTCGGCCTCGAGGCGGGGCGGCCGGAACAGATAGTGGCGATTGAAGGTCCGGATCCCGGTCCAGGCGTAGTACCACTCTCCCAGCCGCGCCTTGAGCCGCGGATGGGCATCGACCTCCGCGACGACGCTGGCGTCGAGACCGACGCCGGCCGAGAACAGGAAGTAGCGGTCGTTGACCACGCCGACGTCGACCCGGCGCGGATGCCAGTCGTGGGCGAGCCCGAGCAGATGCTCGGTGGCGTCGACCACGTCGGTGGGGATCCCGAGCATCCGGCAGTAGACGTTGGTGCGTCCGCCGGGCAGGCAGGAAAGAGGGGTGCGCGAGCCCACCAGGCCGTTGGCGGCCTCGTTCACGGTGCCGTCGCCACCGAAGGCGACGACCACGTCGTAGCCCTCGGCCGCGGCCTCGCGACAGAGCTCGGTGGCATGGTCACGGGCCTCGGTGTCGACCGCGGTGACCTCGTAGCGGCCGCGCAGGGCGTAGACGACGAGGTTTTTCAGGCGGTCGGAGACCGTCGTCGCGTAGGGGTTGACGATGACAAGCATGCGCCGGAGTGGTGGGCTCCCCTCCTCGAGGCTGAGCATCGACTCCAGGCGCGCGAGGGGATCAGTCGGCGCGGCCGTCATTCGCGATGCTCAACACCGTCCCGCGACGGTCGTTACGCGCGGGCCAGGACTTCAGGGTCCCGGCGCGGCGCCGATGAGGGGATATACTGCCGGTCACATAGCAGTACGCATCCAGAGGGGTGGAGGGGAATGGCCCTACGAAACCCCGGCAACCTCCCGCAAGGGAACGGTGCCAATTCCATCAGGCTCCAACAACAAAAAGCCTGGGAGATGTGGACAGGGCGGTTTCTCAGACCTCCGACCACGGACCCCGGCGGAGGTTTTTTCATATGCCGCCAGAGTCGCTTCGCTGCAAAGAGTGCCAAACGGAATACGAGCTCGACGCACGGTACGTGTGCTCGAAGTGCTTCGGTCCGCTCGAGGTCGCCTACTCATCGCGTGAGCAGTCCGATCCGGCGGAGCTCAAGCGCCGCATCCAGGCCGGCCCGCATTCGTTGTGGCGCTACGGGGACTTCCTCCCCGTGCAGAGTCCACCCGCGGGCACGCTGCCGGCCGGCTGGACTCCGCTGCTGCGCGCCGATCGCCTCGCCGAGCGGCTCGGACTGCGCAACGTCTGGATCAAGAACGACGCCGCCAATCCCACCCATTCCTTCAAGGATCGCGTCGTTTCGGTGGCCATGGCCCGCGCTCGCGAGCTCGGTTTTGAGACAGTGGCCTGCGCCTCGACGGGGAACCTGGCCAACGCCGTCGCCGCCCACGCGGCCGCGGCCGGGCTTGAGTCCTACGTGTTCATCCCCTCAGATCTCGAGGAGCAGAAGGTCCTGGCCACCGGGATCTACGGCACCAACGTCGTCGGCGTCCGCGGCAATTACGACGATGTGAACCGGCTCTGCACCGAGCTCTCGGGCGACCACGACTGGGCCTTCGTGAACATCAACATGAGGCCCTACTACGCGGAGGGCTCGAAGACGCTGGCCTTCGAGACCGCCGAGCAGCTCGGCTTTGAGCTGCCCGACCGCGTCGTGGCCCCGATCGCCTCCGGCTCGCTGTTCACCAAGATCGCCCGCGGCTTTACCGAGTGGATCGAGGCCGGCCTGCTCGAGGGTGAGCTGCCGATCTTCAACGGCGCCCAGGCCACAGG
>DASXHG010000052.1:0-11683 GCA_036488625.1 Solirubrobacteraceae bacterium
CCGTCTTCACCAACTGCGCGAAAACCGATGACGGCGACGTCTGGTGGGAGGGTCTGACCGGCGACAAGCCCGCGCACGCGATCGACTGGCGGGGCAACGAATGGACGCCTGAGGCCGACACGCCCGCCGCCCATCCCAACGCCCGCTTCACCGTCCCGGCCGCGCAGTGTCCCTCGATCGCGCCCGAGTGGGAGGACCCCAAGGGCGTCGCGATCGACGCGATCATGTTCGGCGGCCGCCGGGCCTCGATCGTGCCCCTGGTGCACGAGGCTCGTGACTGGGAGCACGGCGTGTTCATGGGCTCGATCATGTCGTCGGAGACCACCGCCGCCCAGGCCGGCCAGGTCGGCAAGCTCCGCTTTGACCCGATGGCCATGCTCCCGTTCTGCGGCTATCACATGGGTGACTACTTCAGCCACTGGCTCGAGATCGGCCGGCGTAAGGACGCCCAGCTGCCCAAGATCTTCTACGTCAACTGGTTCCGCAAGGACGACAACGGCAAGTTCATGTGGCCCGGTTTCGGCGAGAACTCGCGCGTCCTGGCCTGGATCTTCGGTCGCGTCAACGGCGACGCCGAGGCCCACGAGACGGCGATCGGCTACCTGCCCGCGGTCGGGACCGAGGGCATCGACACCAGCGGCCTGGACATCGCCGAGGAGACGATGGCCGAGCTGCTTAAGGTCGACACCTCCGGCTGGGCGGCCCAGCTGCCCCAGATCAAGCAGCACTACGCCGAGTTCGGCGACAAGCTGCCGTCGGAACTTCAGGACCAGCTGAGCGATCTCGAGCAGCGCCTGGGCAGTTAGCCGGCCCTGAGCCGAGGCCCGGCCGGCCCCGGCGACCGGTGTCGGCCGCGCCCTACCCTTGATGGGTATGGCGCTCGGCTTCATACCTTCGGATGCGGCGATGCTGGTCGTTCAGGCCGGCGTCGTCGCCGCGCCGCGCCGGGCGCCCGAAGCTTCAATTCTGAGGCGCTTCTCGGGCCCGGCGTGGGCCCTGATCCCGATCGGTTCGATCATCGCCGTGGTGTTCGCGATCCGCTACGTGTCGGCCACGGCCACCGGCCTGACCTACCTGGCGCTGGTCGCGGTGCCGATCCTGGCCGCGGCCGCGCTCGGCTGGGCGGATCGGGGCGCGCGGCCCTGGATGGCCGGACTCGCCGTACCGCTGTTCATCCTCGCCTGGGCGGACCGGGCGGGACTCGCCGGCCAGGGGGCGGCGACGCTGCTGTCGGCGCTGTCCTGCGTGACGCTCGGGGTGCTGCTGGCCGCGGTCACGCCGCCGCGGTGGCTGAAGGCGGGCATTCTGGCCATGGCCGTCGCCGACGCCTGGCTCGTTACCGCCGACCTACTCCAGGCACCCAACGCCACGCTCGTGGCCGCCAAACCGGCGGGAGGACTGCCCCAGCTTCAGAGCGAGCTGTTCGGCTCGGTGTCGATGGGCTACGGCGACCTGTTCGTCGCCGGGCTGCTCGGTGCTGTGCTCGCCCGCGAGGGCCGCTCTCAGGGGCCCGTGGCGCTGTTGACGCTCGTGATCGCGGGCCTGTTCGACCTGCTCTTTCTGGTCATCCACGAGCTCCCGGCCACGGTCCCGGTGGCCCTGGCCCTGGTGGCCACCGAGGCCTGGTACTGGAGGCGGGCACGACGGACGTCCAAGCGCGGGGCCGCGACCGCGGCCGCCGAGACCGGTCCGGGACGGCCACCGCCGCTCAGGCCGGCGCAAGCGCCGGCCGGCGGCACTGGCGGTGCAGCAGGGTCAGCAGGCCGAAGAAGATGATGCAGTCGCCGATGCTCATCACGTTGGGCAGCGGCCCCGGGACGGGGATGATGTCCCCCAGCCACAGCAGGCTGGGATGCGAGACCGCGGCCGAGTTCTGAAAGCCGCCGCTTTCGGCCAGGCCAGCCAGGTGCTGGGCCGTCCGGGCGGCGGGCATCACGCCGCCGTTGGCGAGAATGGCCAGCGTGTTGCTCAGCGCGCCGACGGCGATGAGCTTGACTCCGGCGATATGCCGGTTGCCCCACAGGAATGCGCCGACCAGCAGGTAGCTGGCCACGTGGGCGGCGGCGTGAAGCCGCTCGTTGCCGCCGGGGACGATCGTGACGATCACCGTCTGCAGCACGAGGGCGGCGGGTGCCATCCACAGCCACCGCAGGGGCAGCTCGGACAGCCGACTCAGGTGGCCGCCGGTGATCGGCACCGTGATGATGCAGACCGCGGCCAGGACGATCAGGATCACGCCGCGGTCATCTCCTCAGCACGGCCGAGCTCGCGCGCTGACAGCAGCCAGGGCGTCAGTTCCTCAGCTGTCTTGGGCCGGCAGATGGCGTAGCCCTGGGCCGCTTCGCAGCCGCGATCGGCGAGGGGAACGAGCAGATCCAGATCCTCGACGCCCTCGGCGACGGCCCGCAGGCCGAGGTGGTGGGCGAGGTCGATCGTCGAGTTGACGATGATCGCCTCCTTGGAGCCTTCGGCCATGCGCCGCACAAACGAGCGGTCGATCTTGACCTCCGATACCGGCAGGTCGGCCAGATAGGCCAGCGACGAGTACCCGGTCCCGAAGTCGTCGATGGAGATCTCGACGCCCGCTCCGTGCAGGTCCTGAAGGACACTCCGGGCCACGGTCGGATCGGCCATCAGCGTGCTCTCGGTGACCTCGAGCTTCAGGCGGTGCGGCGAGACGCCGGCCCGGGCCAGAGCGTCCATGACCGACTCGGTGAAGCGCTCGTCGATCAGGACGGCCGTCGAGACGTTGACGGCCATGACCACATCGATGCCGAGGTCACTCCATTGCCGCAGCTGCTCGAGCGCCGTCTCCAGGACGCGCTGGGTCAGTGGCTTGATCATGTTGGTGTGCTCGGCCATTTCGAGAAAGGCGCCGGGGGCAAGCATTCCGAGCCGGGTGTGCGGCCAGCGCACCAGGGCCTCGACGGCGAAGATCTCGCCGCTGCTCAACTCGAGCTCGGGCTGGTACCAGGCCACGATCTCCTTGTCTGCGATCGCCGTCCGGAGATCGGCCGACAGGGCGAGCTTGCTCGGGCTGTGGTGGTCATGGCGCTCGTCATAGGGAGCGATATCGACCCGCGTCTCCTTGGCCCGATACATGGCCACGTCGGCGCGCTGCAGCAGCGTCTCCCCGTCCGCGCCGTCCTCGGGATAGACGGCGATGCCGATGCTGGCCTGCACGTCCATCACGATCTGATCGAGCTCGAAGGGGGGACGCAGGGCGTCGGCGATGCGCCGCGCGATCGACATCGCCGCGTCGCGACCCGATCCCTCGCTGAGAATCGCGAACTCGTCCCCGCCCAAACGCGCGACCTGATCGTTCGGGCCCAGCTGGTCACGCAGGCGCGTCGCAACCTGTTCTAAAAGCAGATCGCCGTAGTGGTGTCCGAGTGTGTCGTTGACGTCCTTGAAGCGGTCAAGATCCATGAGCAGCACGACCGCGTGCCCTTGTCCATCCTTGATCGCGCTGCGCACGGCATCGTGGAAGGCCGGCCGGTTCGGGAGCCCGGTCAATGAGTCATGCCGCGCCGCGTGGGCGCTGCGCGCGCCGGCCCACAGGGCCCGATGGATGGCCAGCGTCGGCGCGGCGAAGAGCGGGATCAACAGCGGCGAGTAGGCGGTCGTGGCGATCACGATCGGAGCCAGCAGCAACAGCACCCCGGCGGTGGTGATCACGAACATGATGTCCATCCGGAAGTAGCGACGGATCGACACGCCCTGATACAGGGAAATGGCCGTGCCCACGAGCACGGTGTTGACGATGAAGAAAGCCACCGCGCAGAGCAGGATGTCCGGAAGCTGGCGGCCGGAGAACGGATGTAGAGACCCGAGGTGAGCCGTGTCGTCCAGCAGCCACAGCACGCCGTAGGCGGCGGCCAGGGACAGGCTGTACTGCGCGAGGTTGAAGGCGGCTCGCCACCAGGGCTTGCGGGTGATGACGTCCTGGATCACACACGCCAGGCCCTGCGTGAGCAGCGCCGGTCCGAGTCCGCAGGCGAGCAGCAGCGCCATCACGAACGAGGTCGACAGCGTGATTTCCTCCTCCTCGCCGCGGCGGGGGATCTTGACCGGGAGCGTCTCGGCGAACACGACACCGAGCGAGAGGAGCACGAACGTGATCGGCGAGCGCGCGACCGGCGCCGCGTCGAAGGAAGGGACGACCAGCGCGAGCAGCCCGAGGCCGGCGACGGTTACCGCCGCGCAGTACGTCCGGGTGCCGATCAGCCGGGTCACTGGGATCAGGGGAGGGGAGAGGCGAGAAGGCGCGTCACGACCCGAGGGTTGCGACGCGCCTTCCAACCGTTAGCCGAACTTGTGACCGGCCCCAGAGGCCACGACGACCGTGGCGATGCTGGAGAGGACGCACGCGGCACGGTAGATGCGGAACTTGGTCATCGCTCAAGCCCACTTGTTGGCCGCGCCGGAGGCGAGAACCGCTGCGGCAACCGCCGAGAGGGTCGCGCCGAGGCGGTAGATGCGGTACTTCGTCATGAAGGACCTCCTTGTCCTGGTACGGGTTATGGAGGTCGGCAGCTGGGCTGTCTACGAGAGACCCCTGGCTTTGCGTCCCCGCCTCGCGACGGGTTTGCCATTGGCGACTGAGACCCCTTCGGCGCCCGCGCGGGGAAGATTTAGGAGCTTTGGCCGGATGTACTACGGCCGGCGGGGTCGGCTAGTGCTGATCGTCGCCCGTGGCGGCCGGCGGCCGCGATTCCTCGGCCAGCGAGGTGATGGTCAGCTGGCCGCGGGACGCTTCCTCGAGGACCTCGGTCGCCTCCTCGGCCGAGCGCGAGTAGAGCTCGACGAGCAGGTGCACGACGATCCGATCCTCATCGTGCTTATGGAAGCGCACGTGGGTGAAGAATTCCCGGGTCCCGTGGTCGCCGAAGGCGGCATAGGAAAGGGCGTCCCCGGCCTCGGGGCCGGAGCACGTCTCGACGTCGTCAGCGTCGACGGTGACCGTGCACGAGGCCACCCACGGGGTGCCGGCGATCATCCGCTCCCACCGGTCCTCGATCGGCTCGACGCGGCCGTTGTGAAAGCCCAGATGGGGCTGGTCGTGCATGCACTCCAGGCACTGGACCACGGCTTCCTGCATCTCGTCGACCACCTCGCCTCGCTCCCCGCTTTCGGGGTCGATCCGGTGGATTCCCTCGTAGTGCACCTGCACTTCGAGGTTCTGAGACCAGCAGCGATAGCACCGGAGCCAGCTCCGTACCTCGGTTGAGCCCTCCATCGGCATGATTCTAGGACGCCGATCGGGCACCCGGCCCGGGGCGGCTTATGCTCGGCCCCGTGGGCGAATCAAGCCAACCGCCGGTCGGCGTGATCCTGGCCGGCGGTCAGGGGCGGCGGATCGGCGGGCAGAAGGCCCTGATCGAGCTGGCCGGTCGACCCCTGATTCAGTGGATCGCGGCGGCGGCGGGGCAGGCCTTTCCCGAGGTGTGGGCGGTGGCCAAGGCCGACACGGAGCTACCCGAGCTGCCGGGCGTGGTCGTGGTGCGTGAGCCGCCCGAGCCCAGCCATCCGGTCGTCGGGCTGGTCACCGCGCTCAGAGCGGCCCGCGGGCGACCGGTGGTGGTGGCCGCGGCCGACATGCCCTTCGTCGGGGTGCAGACGCTGCGCGTGCTCGGCGCCCGGCAGCCCGGGCGGACGCTGATCACGGCTCACGGCGGTCAGCTTCAGCCGCTGCTCGCCCGGTATGAGCCCGCCGACCTCCCGGCCCTGGAAGCGGCCGCGGGGGCCGCCCGGGCGCCGCTGCGGGCGGTGGTGGCCGGCTTGCACCCCGCCTTGCTCGAGGTCGCCGATCGGCGCGAGCTGTTCAACGTCAACACGCCTGAGGACCTCCGGCACGCAGAGGCGATCGTGGCCGGCGAGGGGCAGCCCGCAGGCGAGCGCTACCCGAACGTGAAGTCGTAGGCGCTGACGCCGCGCGGGATCTGGATCGTGAACGCGCCCTGAGAGTCCGAGGGGAGCGAGATCAGCGAATACAGGCGCTGGCCCCGGACCTTCACATACCCGCCGGCGCCCACGTCAGCCCCCGCGTACCGGGCCGGAATCGGCCGGCCACCGAGGAGCACGCGGACGTGGCGCGGGCGATCGCCGGCCGAGGTCATGACCAGGTACACGTGCTGGGCCTGGAAGCCGCCGGAGATCGAGGCGCCGCTCGACACCGGGGTGGCCGACTGCGAATTTACGGTCCACGTGCCGTGCAGGCCGAACTCGTTGAGCGGCGGGTTGAGGACCCCGGCGTAGAAATGCGTGCCCGACCGCAGCGGCTGGCTGAAGCCCTGGGAGCGGGCGGGGTCGAGATAGGTCTCGGGCGTGCCCAGCTCGCTGGAGGGAAGCGTCGCGTGGGCGCTCATCGGGGCCGGCAGGTTGCGGGCGCCGGCGTCGTAGAGGAGCTGGCGCACAGCGGCCTCATCGGCTCGGTAGTTGCCCTCCCCGAACTGGGTGTGGCGGACCGCGCCGTGGGCGTCGATCAGGTACTCGGCCGGCCAGTACTGGTTCTGGTAGGCGTTCCAGGTTCCGTAGCGATTGTCCTGAACGACGGGGTAGCGGAGGCCGTCGGACTGGATCGCCTGCTGCACGTTGGATGCCTCCTGCTCGAACGTGAACTCGGGGGTCTCGACGCCGACGATGTCGAGCCCGTAGCGGTGGTAGGTGGCGTACAGGCCCTTGAGGAAGGGCAGCGTGCGGATGCAGTTGATGCAGGTGTAGGTCCAGAAGTCGACCAGCACCACGTGCCCCCGCAGCTCGGCCAGCGTCAAGGGACGGCCGCCGGGGGTGTTGAACCAGCGCTGGGTCCGCGTGAACTCGGGCGCCGGCCCGAGCTTGGGGAGCGGCGGGGTCCGCACACCGGCGATGCCGACCCCGGCCACCGAGGGCACCGGCGCGCTCGAGGCCTGGCTCTGGCGCTCGGCGAACCGCGAGGCGGGCCGAAGCGAGGCGAGCCGGTTCTGCACCGCTCCGGAGTTCTCCAGGGCGCGGGTGGGGTCGACGAGGACCGCGGGCAGGCTCGTGTCGCGGGCCAGGACCTCCTCGAAGCGGACATCGAGGTTGAAGGCCATGAGCACGCCGGTGAGGAGCAGCACCACGCCCAGCCCGCGTTCGACCACGTTTCCGCGCGCGTGGCGGCGGACGCGATCGAGCACGGCCCGGCCGCCGAGCCCGTAGACGAGCATCACCGCGCTCAACCCGAACGCGTAGGAGAGGGCCACCGCGACCACCCGGGCCGAGGCCCCGCCGGAGGCGCTGACCGAGGTCACGGCGGCGAGGATCGGCCCAGCGCAGGGCGCGCAGACAAAGCCCAGCGCGCCGCCGACCGCGACCCCCGACCAGAAGCCGTCTCCCCGCGTGCGGGGCCCGAAGCGGGCCAGACGCGAGAGCGGCGCCTGGATGCGCTCAGCGAGCTCGGGCACTAGCAGCACGATCCCGAAGGCCACGAGCACGACGATGGCCAGGGTGCGGGCGGCACCGCTGGCCAGCCCGACGCCCTGAACCAACTGCGCAAGGGCGACGATGGCGATCGTGAAGGTGGCCGCCAGGCCGAGCACGATCCCGAGCGGACGCCGGCGACCGCCGATAGCGCTGGCCGAGAGCAGCGCCGGCACGACCGGGAGCACACAGGGCGTGATCGCGGTCCCAGCGCCGGCGATCAGCGCGAACAGGATCAGAAGCAGCATCGGCCCCATCCATCATGTCGGACGAAGTCTGTAGCCGGCGTTAAGCCGCGGAGGGGGCCTGAAGGGCGCGTAACGGGTTCCGCCGTCGCGCGGATCAGCCGCCGATGGCCGACATGCTGCGCGCCGGCTGAATGAAGCCGCGTTCGCCGACGTGGTGCTTGAGCTCCTTGCGCCACACGGCGTTGCGGATGATCTCGGCGAGCTCGTCGTCGTCGGCGCCGGCGCGGATCGGCCCGCGCAGGTCGGTCTCGTTGAGCGAGAACAGACACGTCCGCAGGCGGCCATCGGCGGTCAGGCGCACGCGGTTGCAGTCGCCGCAGAACGGCTCGGAGACCGGGTTGATGAACCCGATCCGCCCCTGGCCGTCGGCAAAGCGGTAGACGCGAGCGGTGGCGCTCGGGGCGCGCGGCTCGGGCTCGAGCGGGTGGACGACCTCGATCGCGGCTCGGATCTCGGCCCCGGTCAGGACCTGATCCGGAGTCCAGGCGCGATCGGCGTCGAGGGGCATGAACTCGATGAAGCGAATCTCGTAGGGGGTGCGGCGGGCCAGCTCGGCGAACGGCAGCACCTCCTCCTCGGTGAAGCCGCGAATGGCCACGGCATTGACCTTGATCGGATGCGCCTCGGGAAAGCTGGCCAGGTGCTCCAGTCCCCGCAGAACCTGGTCCAGGGCGTCGCGGCGAGTGAGCTCGTAGAAACGGTCGCGCTGCAGCGAGTCCACGGACACGTTGAAGCGATCGATGCCGGCGGCGACGAGCCGGGCGGCGTCGCGCTCGAGCAGGAAGCCGTTCGTGGTCACCGACAGCTCGTTGACGCCGTCGGTCTGCGCCAGCATCGCGGCCAGGGCCGGGAAGTCACGCCGCACGAGCGGCTCGCCCCCGGTCAGCCGTACGTCGCCGACGCCCATCGAGGCGAACACGGCGACCAGGCGGGTGATCTCCTCGAAGGTGAGGATCTCGGCCCGCTCCAGCCAGGGCAAGCCCTCGGCGGGCATGCAGTACTGACAGCGAAAGTTGCAGCGATCGGTGACCGAGACCCGCAGGTCACCGATCACCCGCCCGTGGCCGTCGCGCAAAATTTCTCGCCCCATTCTCCAGAGGCTACCCTTCGCAGCCATGCGCCTGTCCCGGGGTGTGGTCCTCCTATGCAGCGCATACGTAGTCGTCGGATGTGGGGTCAGCGCCAAGGACGAGGTGCAAGCCAAGGTCGAACAGTTCGCCCACGCCACGGCCGGCAAGGACGTGCACACGCTGTGCACCCAGGTCCTGGCCCCGGCGCTGGTCTCGAGGCTGACCGGGGCCGGGATCACCTGCGACCAGGCGATGAAGATCTTTGTCGACAGCGTCTCCAACCCGACGATCAGCGTCTCCAAGATCACCGTCCACGGCCAGCAGGCGTCCGCGGTCGTGCTCGCCGCCGCGACCGGGCAGACGGCCACCGTGCAGCGGATCCAGCTGACCCAGACCCGCAACGGCTGGCGGCTGGCGTCACTCGCCGCGCCGACCTAGTGTCGTGAGTCGGAAATTCGCGAGACTGCCACCGAATTTTTGAGTCAAGACACCAGGATCGCCGCCCGCCGCGGGTGCCGTCCGCCCTCAGTCAGACGCCCGGGGTCACGCTCGGCTGCGCATCCCACATCCAGGCGGCGAGCGCGGCCGACGGCATCGGCCGGCCGAGCAGGAACCCCTGGACGACGTCACAGCCGACGTCGATCAGATGCTCGAGTACGGCCTCGGTCTCGACGCCCTCGGCGACCACGCGTAGCCCGAGGTTGTGGCCCAACTCGAGGATCGAGCGGACGATCGCCGCGTGGGTCGGGTTGTCGAGCATGCCGGTGACGAAGCCGCGATCGATCTTGAGCTCGTCGAGCGGCAGGGCCGAGAGGTAGCCGAGCGATGTCTGGCCGCGCCCGAAGTCGTCGAGGCTGATCCCGACCCCGGCGTCGGCCAGGCGCGAGAGGACCAGCGCGGCGCGCTCGGGATCGGCCATCAGGGCCGTCTCGGTGACCTCGATCTTGAGCCGGGTCCCCGGAAGCTCGAGTTCCTCGAGGATGGCGATGACCTCGGTGGCGAAGGAGGGGCGGCCGATTGTTCGCGCCGACACGTTGACCGCCACCCTCAGGTCATCCTGGCCGTGGGGGAAGGATTTGAGCTCAGCCAGGGCGGATCGTACGACCCATGTCGTGAGCTTCTCGATCACGTCGGTCTGCTCGGCCAGGGGCAGGAACTGATCGGGCATCAGGAAACCGTGCTCTGGGTGCTGCCAGCGGACGAGCGCCTCGATCGCCCGCACGGTCCGATCGCCGGGGCTCGCCTGGGGTTGATAGTGGAGGACCAGCTCGTCGTTATCGATGCCCCGGCGAAGCTCGGAGACCAGGGCCAGCGAGGCGGCGTCGTAGTGATCAAGCGAGGAGTCGTAGCGCGTGACGCCGGCGTGCTGGGCCTTGGCCGCGTACATGGCGACATCGGCTCGCTGCATGAGCTCGTCCACATCGGTCCCGTCCTCCGGGGCGGAGACGAAGCCGATGCTGGCCTGAACCGAGACGGGCAGGCCGCTGATCTCGACCTCGCGATCGATGATCTCCAGCAGCCGCCAGAGGACCGGCTCGGCGTCGTCGAGGGCGCGGATGATGAGACCGAACTCGTCGCCACCGAGCCGGGCCACCGTGTCCCCGGGGCGCATGTGGGCCGCGAGCCGCCGGGCGATCTCAGTCAGGAGCTGGTCTCCGCTGTGATGGCCGAGCGTGTCGTTGACGTCCTTGAACCGATCGAGGTCGACGATCGCCATCGCCGTCGGGTGCTCGCCGCGTTGCGCGGCGGCGATGGCGCTGGCCGCCCGGCGGCGGAACAGGCTCCGGTTGGGCAGCTCGGTGAGCACGTCGTGCTCGGCCAGGAACGCGTTCAGGGCCGCTTCGCGCCTGAGCACGCCGCTCACCGACGCGGTGATGGCGAACAGCCCGAGATAGAGCACGAGCAGGCCGACGCCGAGCTCGAGGTAGAGACGGTGCAGGCCGGAGGCGACGTCGCGGTTGATCGGGTCGTAGGGGAGGTAGATCTCCAGTACGCCGACGCGATGAAGATCGGGCCCGGCGGCCAGCGGGAGGTAGACCTCGACGGTGTCGGTCCCGGTGTTCCCGGCATCGTTGCCGTCGGAGTTCAGCGGGGTGAGGAGGGTCCGGGCGTGGCCGCGAGCGGCTTTCAGGGCGTCGTCGTCAGGACCGGCGCCGAAGCCCGAGCCGTCGTCTGAGAAGACGACCCGGCCCTCGAGGTCGCGCACGCGCAGCCTAATCACGTCTCCGCGGCCGATTATCTCGCTGACGACGCGCCTCAGGCCGGCGCGCTCGTGCGCGCTGAGACCGTCGGCCAGGCTTGACCCGCTGAGCGCGGGCTCGATCCCCGTCTGAGCGATGAGCTTTGCCTCCGTGTGGGCCTCAGCCAGGGCTCGATCGTTGGCCTCCCTGCGGAAACTCGTGGCCAGGACGAGGCCCAGGAGCAGGACGGGAACGAGACTGGCGACCGCGTAACGCGCGAATAGACGCGCCGTCGATCCTTTTTTCCGCCCCATTACGCCGTTATCGGCATCCGGGGCGACGGTTTGAGCCCTGGGCGTTCCGGCGTGGGCGGAACGGCCGGGGTTGCGACCGGCCGCGGGCGCGCCTCGAAACAAGTGCTGGGTCGAAAACCGGAAACTATTTCCGGAAATCGACCCAGGCCGTGAAGGCGTCAGTCGGTTGACAGCCGCCCGAAGCAGACCATGTCGAGCCGTCCGTCGGGGCCCCGGGCGTAGGAGCGCAGGATCGCCTCGGGCGTGAATCCGGCGCGCTCGGCGACCGACTGCGAGGGCAGGTTCGCGACCGCCGCCAGCAGGTCGATGCGCTCGATCCCCAGGGTTTCGAAGCCCCAGGCGCAGATCAGCGCCACGGCCCGCGTGGCGTGGCCCCGCCCGCGGGCCTCGCGGGCGAGCCAGTAGCCGACCTCGGCCCGGCGATGCTCCCA
>DASXHG010000113.1:0-2408 GCA_036488625.1 Solirubrobacteraceae bacterium
CTGCTTCAGGGCCAGCGAGTGCGTCCGGCCAAGGCGCTGGAGATCGGGATCGCCGACGAGGTCGTGTCAAGCCGCGACGAGCTGATCCCGGCGGCCAAGAAGTGGATCGAGGCCAATCCCGACGCCCAGCAGCCGTGGGACGTCAAGGGCTACAAGATCCCGGGCGGAACCCCGTCGACGCCGTCGCTGGCCATGAACCTGCCCGCCTTCCCGGCCAACCTCCGCAAGCAGATCAAGGGCGCCAACTACCCCGCCCCGGTCAACATCATGGCCGCCGCCGTCGAGGGTGCCCAGGTCGACTTCGAGTCGGCGATCGAGATCGAGGGTCGCTACTTCGTGGACCTGGTCACCAGCCAGGTGGCCAAGAACATGATTCAGGCCTTCTTCTTCGACCTCCAGCGCGCGACCGGCAGCCGCGGGCGGCCCGAGGAGATCGAGACCTTCAGGCCGACGAAGATGGTCGTCCTCGGGGCGGGCATGATGGGTGCCGCGATCGCCTACGTGTCGGCCAAGGCCGGGATTGAGGTCGTGCTCAAGGATGTCTCCCAGGAGGCGGCCGACCGCGGAAAGGCGTACTCGGAGAAGCTGCTCGCCAAGGCGGTGGAGCGGGGGCGCTCGACCCAGGAGCAGGCCGACGAACTGCTGGCCCGCATCAACGCGACCACCGATCCGGCGGCCGCAGAAGGGGCCGAGCTGGTCATCGAGGCCGTGTTCGAGGACCCCAAGGTCAAGGCCGAGGTGTTCGCGGAGATCGAGCCGCACCTGGCCGACGACGCCCTGCTGGGTTCCAACACCTCGACGCTACCCATCACGAGCCTGTCCGAGGGTGTCTCGCGCCCGGCTGACTTCATCGGGCTGCACTTCTTCAGCCCCGTGGACAAGATGCCCCTGCTGGAGATCATCAAGGGCGAGCAGACCAGCGAGGAGACGCTGTACCGCGCACTCGACGTCGCCAAGCTGATCAAGAAGACGCCGATCGTCGTCAACGACAGCCGGGGTTTCTTCACCAGCCGCGTGATCGGGACGTTCATCAACGAGGGCATCGCGATGCTGCTCGAGGGCGTGCCGGCCCAGTCGATCGAGCAGGCCTCCTCGCAGGCCGGCTACCCGGCGCCGGTGCTGCAGCTGTCGGACGAGCTGAACCTGAAGCTGATGCGAAAGATCCGCGACGCGGCCAAGAACGCACCCGATGCCGCCTCCAGCGGCTGGGACGCCCATCCGTCAGAGACCGTGATCGACCGCATGCTCGACGAGTTCAACCGACCGGGCCGCCTCGAGGGCGCCGGCTTCTACGAGTACGAGGGTGGCAAGCGCACGCGCCTGTGGCCCGGACTGCGCGAGGCCTTCCCGTCAGTCGACGATCCGTCGACCATCGACCTCAAGGACCTCGAGGAGCGGATGCTGATCATCGAATCGATCGAGACGGTGAAGTGTCTCGACGAGGGCGTGATCGAGACCGTGGCCGACGCCAACATCGGCTCGATCATGGGCATCGGCTTCCCCGGCTGGACCGGCGGGGTCCTGCAGTACATCAACGGCTACGACGGCGGTCTGGCTGGGTTCGTGGCCCGGGCGCGGGAACTGGCCGAGCGCTACGGCGATCGCTTCGAGCCGCCCGCGTCGCTCGTCGACAAGGCCGAGCGCGGCGAAATCTATTCAGACGAGGAAGCGCTGATCGCCGCCGGCTGATCAGCGTCCGGCTGATCGACGGTCGCGGTGTCGCTCACACTTCGGTGGGCGACACTGCGGTTGCGACCGGCCTGCTTGGCCTCATAGAGACCCCGGTCGGCGGCGGACAGCAGCTTCTCGGGATCGAGCAAGCCCTCGGGGTCAAAGGCGATGCCCACCGAAACCGTGATCCCGTCGGGCACGAGGTCCCCCATCCGGCGCGAGGTCTCGGCCCGCAACCGCTCGGCCGCGGCCAGCGCCCCAGCCCGGTCGGTGTTGGGCAGCAGGACACAGAACTCCTCGCCGCCGAGGCGGATGGGCACATCGTGGTCGCGTGAAAGCTCGCGCAGCAGTTCGCCGAAACGCGCCAGGACCAGATCGCCGACGTTGTGTCCGTACCGGTCGTTGACCTCCTTGAAGTGGTCCAGGTCGCAGATGACCAGTGCCGCGCCGGTGTGCTCGGCCAGCAGGTCGGTCAGGCCACGCCGGTTGCGCACGCCGGTCAGCGGGTCGTGACTGGCCAGGTGGCTGAGCTGCGCACGGTGCTCGATCACACTCTGGGCGGCCGAGACCTGCTCGATCAGCAGGCGCACGGCGCGGCGGCGCTCATCGGTGGGCAGGAGGCGGTCGGCGGGATCCTCGACCACGATCAACGCGTGCAACATGCCGTCGCCGCCCCGCGAGGGGACGATCAGCCGGTGGTCGTTCCAGGCCGCCAGCCCGCGGCCGTTGCGCCTGGA
>DASXHG010000117.1:0-6747 GCA_036488625.1 Solirubrobacteraceae bacterium
GCCCGTGGCGAGGACGATCGCCCGACTGCGCAGCTGCTGGCCGTGATCGAGCTCGACACCCACCGCGCGCCCGTCGTGGGTGAGGACGCGCGTCGCGCGCCGCCGCTCGAGGACGTCGATCTGCTCGTTCTCGGCGACCAGCGCCGACAGCTGGCCGATGATCCGCCGTCCGGTCGCCGCCCCACCCGCGTGAACGACGCGGCGGGCCGAGTGCCCGCCCTCGAGGCCGAGCACGAAATGGCCATCCCGGTCGGCGTCGAATTGGACGCCGAGGGCGGTCAGGTCCGCGACCGCCGCCGGGGCTTGTTCGCACAGGACGCGCGCCGCCGACTCACGCACGCTCCCGCGCCCGGCGGTGATGGTGTCAGCGAGGTGGCGCGCGGGACTGTCCCCGGGCGCCAGCGCGGCGGCCAGGCCGCCCTGCGCCCACCAGCTCGACGACTCGGCCAGCGGCGTGGCCGAGATCAGCACGACGCGCGCGCCCTGACGCGCGACGCGCAGCGCTGTGTAGAGGCCGGCGGCACCGGCCCCGACGACCGCCACCTGGGTCTCCGCTTCATGCACCTGGCGGTACGGTACTCGCCGATGGTCACCCCGCCCGTGCTGATTGAGCATCCGTCATCGCTGGGCCACGACACGGGTGCCCATCCCGAACAGCCGGCGCGCATGGTGGCCATCGAGCGCGAGCTGCAGGCGCGCGATTGGCTCGGCTACGAGCGGGTGCGCTCACCGGCCGTCGAGCGGTCCCGGCTGGCCGCGGTCCACCCCGAGAGCTACATCGCCGCGATCGAGGCGGCAGCGGCCGGCGGTGGCGCTCAGATCGACCCCGACACCGTCGTCAGCGCCGGTTCCTTCGAGGCCGCGATCCATGGCGCCGGAGGTGCCGTGGAGCTGGTCGACCGCCTCGTGAGCGGGGCGGCGCCGACCGGGTTCAGCGCCCACCGTCCTCCCGGGCACCACGCTGAGCCAACGCGTGCGATGGGCTTCTGCCTGTTCAACAACGTGGCCGTCGCCGCGCGCTGGGCCCTCGACGGCCATGGTCTGCAGCGGGTCATGATCCTCGACTGGGACGTGCACCACGGAAACGGCACGAACGACATCTTCCACGCCGACCCGGGCGTGCTGTTCGTCTCAATCCACCAGTCGCCGCTCTATCCCGGGACCGGGCCGGCCGCCGACGTCGGCTCCGGCGCCGGAACCGGGTTCACGGTCAACCTGCCGGTCGCGCCCGGTGCCGGGGACGCCACCTGGGGCTCACTGGTCAGGCACGTCGCTGTGCCCCTGGCCCGCGCCTATGCCCCCCAGCTGTTGCTCGTCTCGGCCGGCTTTGACGCCCACGTTGAAGACCCGCTCGCCGACGGCACCGTCACCGAAGCCGGCTACGCCGTCATGAGCGCCGCGATCCGGGACGTCGGCGCACAGCTCGGGGCCCCGGTGGGTGCGGTGCTCGAGGGTGGCTACGCGCTGCGGGCTCTCGGGCGTTCCGTGGCCGTGACGCTGGCCGAGCTCGCCGCTCCGATCGGCTCCGGTGCGTCCTCGGTTTCCGATCCTGGCCCGTCGCCCGAGGCACGCGCGGCCCTCGAGCGACTGTCCGGGCGGTGGCCCAGCCTCGCCTGAGCTCAACCGGCGCCGAGGGTCTCGCGCCACGCGCCGAGGACGCGCTGTGCCATGACATCGGTCGAGTAGCGCTCGGCGGCCGGGCGTCCCGGAATGCGGGGATCGGTGCTGGCCAGATGGGGCTCGAGCGCCTGCCTCCAGACCGCGAGCTCATAGGGCGCGCACAGCGCGCCTGGCACCCCGGCCAGGGCCTCGGGCGCGATGCCGACGGGCGTGGCCAGGACGGGAACCTCGCAGGCCAGCGCCTCGAGGGCGGCCAGCCCGAAGCCTTCACGCTCAGACGGGACGAGCACGGCGTTGGCGGCGTTGACCCACAGCGGCACCTGCTCGGGGGCGACTGCGCCCAGGCTGTGAAGCCGGACCGGCCCGGCGAGTTCGCGCGCCCGGTCAAAGCGCTTCTCCGCCCGGCTCGGATCCGCCGGGAACAGCAGGCACGGCTGATCGGGGTCAAGGCCGAGCTCGGCCCGGGCCTGCGCTCGCGCGAGCGGCCGGAAGCGATGGGTGTCCACCCCGATCGGCAGCACCGCCGGCGGGCGGGCCGTCGCCCAGCCCGGGATCTGGGCGGCCAGCGGCGCCGACACCGCCGCGACCAGGTCGAGCAGCCGGAGCCCGGACACCGTGATGACCCGGGATCGCGGGTGGGCCAGATCGGTGCCGTGGAGGGTCACCGCATGCGCCCGGCCGGCGGCGGCCAGGGCCGGCCACACCGACAGGCCGAAGTGGGCGTGGACGATGTCAAAGCCGTCGGCCCGGGGCGCGCGGCGCAGCCGGGCGGCGGCCCGGGCGTAGTTGGCGGCTCGCCCGGGTCCGAACGCAAATACCTCGAGCTCTGCCTCACCGGTGCGCTCCAGGGCCCGCACCTGATCTCGCACGAAGCTGCCCAGGGCCGGTCGCTCGGCGGTCGGATACATGTTGGTGACGATCAGCGCACGCACGGCAGGGCGAGCGTACTTGCGCCGAGCGCTCTGCCACCATGACGGCCATGCCCACCCAGGCCCAATTGCCCGTGGCCGTGTTCGACTCCGGTGTCGGCGGCCTGACCGTGCTTCACGAGTTGCTCGTCTCGTTGCCCACCGAGGACTACATGTACCTGGGCGACACCGCTCGTCTGCCCTATGGCGATCGCACGCCTCAGGAGTTGAGCGCCTTCTCGATCGAGATCGCCGACCATCTCCTGCACCAGGGCGCGAAGCTGCTCGTCGTGGCCTGCAACTCGGCCAGTGCCGCCGCCCTGGGTTCGCTCGAGGCGCACCTGGAGAGCGCCGGCGGCGATGTCGATGTGATCGGGGTGCTCAATGCCGCCACCCAGATGGCGGTGGCCGCGAGCCACACCGGCCGGATCGGGGTCCTGGCCACCGCGGCCACCGTGGCCAGCGGCGCCTATGACCGGGCCGTTGCGGCCGCCGACCCGCACGTCCACCTCGAGAGCGTGGCCTGTCCCGACCTGGCGGCGATGATCGAGGCCGGCTTCGAGTTCAACCAGGAACTGATCGAGACCGTGCGCGGCTACTGCGCCCCGCTGCGCGCCGCGGAGGTCGACACGGTGATCCTCGGCTGCACCCACTACCCGTTGATCGCGCCGCTGCTGCAGCGGACGCTCGGGCGGGGAGTGACGCTGGTCAGCTCCGGACGCGGCGTGGCCCGCAGCGTCGAGCGGGCGCTGACCGCCCGGGGTCTGCTCAACCCGCAGACCGGCGAGGGCAACTACGGCTTTGAGTGCACCGGAGACGTGGAGACCTTTCACGCCCTCGGAACCCGGTTTCTGCAGATGCCCCTCGGGGAGGTGAGACACGTGGAGCTGAGCGCCCGCGCGGCGGCATGAGCGCGCCGGAATCGCGCAGCTACGGCCGCAGCGCCGATCAGCTGCGGCCGGTGACGATCGAGCCTGGATTCATGCGCACCGCCACCGGATCGGCGCTGATCTCGATGGGGGAGACGAGGGTGATCTGCACGGCCTCGGTCCAGGAGAGCGTTCCCCGCTGGCTCGCGGGCTCGGCCCGTGGCTGGGTGACCTCCGAGTACGGGATGCTCCCGGCCTCGACGGGGGACCGCAAGCAGCGCGATGTCAGCAAGGGGCGCCCCGACGGGCGCACGGTGGAGATCCAGCGCTTGATCGGCCGTTCACTGCGCGGGGTGATCGACTTCGCGGCCCTGGGCGAGCGCACTATCTACGTCGACTGCGACGTCCTGCAGGCGGACGGGGGAACGCGGTGCGCGTCGATCACCGGCGGCATGGTCGCCCTGCGCCTGGCCTGCCAGCGCCTCGTGTCCGAGGGCAAGCTCGAGCGAACGCCGCTGACCGGCTCGGTGGCGGCGGTCTCGTGTGGAATCGTGGCCGGCACGCCGCTGCTCGACCTCGACTACTCCGAGGATTCGACTGCCGAGGTCGACGCCAACGTGGTCATGACCGGCGACGGGGGGCTGGTCGAGGTTCAGGCCACGGCCGAGCGCACGCCGCTGTCTCGCGCCCATCTCGATGATCTGCTCGTCCTGGCCGCCAGTGGCATCGAATCGTTAAGGGCGCTCCAGGACGAAGTTGTCGTTCCCGTCGAGCCCTGATGCGCGCGGGGGCGCCGGCCTCAGAGCCCAGACCATGAACCTCCCGGACTCCGTCGTGCTTTCCACCCGCAACCCGCACAAGCTGCGGGAGTTCGGACGCCTGCTGGCGCCCGCCGGCATCGCCGTGCAGCCTCTGCCCGAAGACGTCGAGCTCCCACCCGAGGTCGGGGACACGTTCGAGGCCAACGCCCTGCCCAAGGCGCGAGCCGCCGCGGCGGCCACCGGCCGGGTGGCGGTCGCCGATGATTCCGGCCTTCAGGCCGACGCGTTGGGCGGAGCGCCGGGTGTCTACTCGGCGCGCTACGCCGGTCTGACCGCCAGCGATCAGGAGAACCTCGACAAGCTGCTGGCCGAGGCGCCGGCTGGGAGCGGCTTGCGCTACGTGTGCGCTCTGGCCGTGGTCGACCCCGAGACAGGCCAAGAGGAGCTGTTCCGGGGGGAATGCCGCGGCGTCCTGGCCGAGCGTGTCGCCGGTGAAGGCGGGTTTGGCTACGACCCGGCGTTCGTGCCCGCCGATGACCCGAGCGGGCGGACGATGGCGCAGCTCAGCGATGCCGAGAAGGACCGCATCAGCCACCGCGGCCGCGCCGTGCAGGCCCTGCTCGCGAGCCGGGCCTGATGCCTGCTCTCGTGGGTGCCCGGCGATCGCTGGCCGAGGGGCAGCTCAAGCAACGCTCGGCCGCGCTGTCGGTCCTCTCCAACTCGGGTCTGATCCTGCTCAAGGTCGTGGCCGGGACGATCACCGGATCGGTCTCCCTGCTCACCGAGGCGGTGCACTCGAGCATTGACTTGGTGGCCTCGATCGTCGCCTTCTTCTCCGTCCGCAAGGCCGACGAGCCCGCCGACGAGTCCCACCGCTACGGCCACGAGAAGATCGAGAACCTGGCCGCGGCGATCGAGGGCATCCTCATCCTGGTCGGCTCGGCGGCGATCGCCTTTGAGGCCATCCGCCATCTTGTCGGTCACGGGAGGATTCAGACGGTCGGATTGGGGATTGCCGTCGCCGCCATCTCGCTGTTCGTCAACCTCGGCGTCTCGTTCCGCCTCGCTCGCGCCGCGCGGCGCACCGAGTCTCCGGCCCTGGCCGGCGACGCCGCCCACCTCGGCACCGATGCCCTGACCTCGGCCACGGTCCTGCTCGGTCTCGTCCTGGTCGCCCTGACCGGCGCTCAGTGGATCGACCCCGTGGTCGCGCTGGCGGTGGCCCTCGTGATCGTCACCACCGGCATCCGGCTCCTGCTGCAGTCCTCCCGGGTCCTGGTCGACGAGTCTCTGCCGCCGGCCGAGGTCGCGGCCATCCGCGAGTCGATCGCGGACTTCGCCGGCCTCGGCGTGGTCGGCTACCACGAGCTGCGCACCCGGCGGGCGGGTTCGCGCCGGTACGTCGATCTCCACGTCCAGTTTCGCGAGGGCACCTCTTTGGAGGCGGCGCACCAGACGGCCCACGAGTTGCAGGACACGATCGGCCAGCGCCTGCGGGGCGCCGACGTCCTGATCCACCTCGAACCCGAGGACCGTGTGCGCCCCGGCGAGATTCTGGTCACCCAGGACCAGAGCACCTGAGGTCCCGGCTCGGGTGCTGTGCGTCGGCTCGGGTGCTGTGCGTCGGCTCGGGCGCTGTGCGTCGGCTCGGGGGCTGTGCGTCAGGTGAGGTTGAAGGCGGCCGAGGCGGCCACGGCAAAGGTGACCAGCGCGTAGCCGTAGTAGCCCTGCAGGAGCAGGATGAGCACGGCCACCAGGCAGGCGACAACGGTCACGATCCATCCGACCCGAGCGAGATCCACCCGCCTATTCTGGCCGCTGGCGAAGATGGCGCGCGTCCCGGCCCGAACGCCCGACCTCGGCCACGGGGCGCGCGTGGGGCCGCTACGGTGTCCAGCGGTCCGGGGGCGCTCCGCGGTTTCCTCGCAATTTGCGGGGATCGGCGGTGAGAGCCGCCTAAGTCCCGGTGTATTTGGCAAGACAATTGCCTTGGACGGCCGGGAATGGGCGCCACCGTTGTCCGCAGACCCTGTTAGCGTCGACGAATCCATCCAAGTTGAAGGAGGAGCAGTGACGAAATCTGAATTCGTAGATCAGGTGGCTGATCGTGCCAACCTGAGCAAGAAGGACGCCGGCGACGCCGTCGACGCGATGCTGGAGACCATCGAGGGCGCGCTCAAGCGCGGCAGCGAGGTGACCTTCTCCGGCTTTGGCAAGTTCAGCGTCTCGCAGCGCAGCGCTCGCGAGGGTCGCAACCCCGCCACGGGCGAGAAGATCCAGATCAAGGCGACCAAGGTTCCGCGCTTCACCGCCGGTGCCGGCCTCAAGAAGGCGGTCAAGTAGTTCCGTACACCTCAGCGCAAGGGCGCGTAGCCGGTCTGACCGCGCACGCGAAACGGCCGGACGCGCCCGCGCCGGTGGCCAATGGGGAGGATGCCGTTGGCCACCATGGAGACAATGCCGTTGACCGGGCAGCCGACCGCCCGGCCCAGCAGCGGTGACCCCCGTCGCCGAAGCGTTCGGCGATCGTCTCGCCCGCCGGGTGCAGGAGCGCGAGTCCCAGCTGGTGCTGGGGCTTGATCCTGACCC
>DASXHG010000124.1:0-4554 GCA_036488625.1 Solirubrobacteraceae bacterium
CCGGCAGGCACGGCGCACGCTCGTCACTCACGACGGCGGCAGCCACTGGACGCAGCTGCCGTCGCCGTGCATGACCACGGTTCCCGACGGCTTGCTGCGGTCCGCCGGGCACGGCGCCGTGTGGGAGCTGTGCCCGCTGCCCGGTAGAGCCGGCACCGAGATCGACAGCTCGACCGGCGGCCGCTACTGGTTCCGTGGATACTTCCCCCGGAACTGGGGCGGGATCAAGGACATCGAGCCCGTTTCCGCTCGCTCGGTGTGGGCGGTCACCGACAACGGCGTCGTCGGCGTGAGCAACGACCACGGCTTCACCTGGCACAGGGTCTGGTCCGCGGGCTCCTATTCGCCCCGCCCCCACCTGGCAATTGTGTCCCCCCGGAGCGGGGCCGCGGCGAGTGTCTTCGCCACCCAGACGTTTGGTCGCCTGACCCGCGTCGTCGAATACCGCACGCACGACGCCGGCGCCACGTGGACGGTCGGTTACGTGCCGGTTCCGTCACAGAAGTAAAGAGTCGGTACCAATCGGGGCGCTCCTTGACTTCCGGACCCCTGCCGGCCCCTGCAGCCAACCATCTAACCTCGCAACATGGCCCGCGTGCTCATCACCGGCTCGGCGGACGGGCTCGGTCTCGAGCTCGGCCGGGAGCTTGAGGCCGGCGGCCACGAGGTCGTCCTGCACGGTCGTAGCGCAGAGCGGGCCGCCGAGGCCGCGGCGGCGGTGCCCGGCGCCCTCGGTGCCGTGGCCGGCGATCTGGCCAGCGTCAGCCAGACCAAGCAGCTCGCGGCGCAGGCCCGAGAATTCGGTCGGTACGACAGCGTCGTTCACAACGCCGGTGTCGGCTTTCGCGAGTCGCGGCAGGTCACCGAGGACGGGGTCGAGCACGTGTTTGCCGTCAACGTCCTCGCCCCCTACGTCCTTACCGCGCTCGTTCCCGCCCCTCGGCTCATCTACCTCAGCTCAGGCCTTCATCAGCGGGGTGACCCCGACCTCGATGACCTGCCCTGGGAGCGGCGCTGGGACGCGATGCAGGCCTACTGCGACTCCAAGCTGCTCGACGTGGTGCTGGCCTTCGCCGTCGCCCGGCTCTGGCCCGAGGTCATCTCGTCCGCGGTCGAACCTGGTTGGATCGCCACCAAGATGGCCGGGGCGGGCGCGCCGGGCACGCTCGAGGAGGGTGTGCAGACCCAGCTCTGGCTGCTGACCAGCGGGGCCGCAGAGGCGCAGCGCAGCGGACAGCTGTTCTCCCGCCGGGCCCCGGTCTCAGCTCACCGGCGGGCCGGCGACCCCAGGCTCCAGGATCAGCTCCTGGCCGCGTGCCAGCAGGTCAGCGGCGTCAGCCTGCCGGCCGAACCGGAGCGCAGCGGGGCGAGCCGGCCTCGCTCCACGCCCTCAAGGTAGGGTCTGGCGCGCGGTATGCGCGTCCTGACCATCTCCTGGGAGTACCCGCCGATCATCGAGGGTGGCCTGGCCCGCCACGTTCGCAAGCTGTCCGAGCATCTCGTCGCCGACGGGGTCGAGGTCCACGTTCTCACCCGCGGCGGCGGCCGCCTGCCCCGGCGTGAGGACCGCCACGGAGTGACCGTCCACCGGCTGTCGGAGCCGCCCTTCCCGAAGGACCCCAAGGCGTTCGTGCGCTGGGTGGACGACATGAACTCCGACATGCTCACGCTCGGCCAGGAGCTGGTCGACGAATTCGAGTTCGACGTCGTCCATTCACACGACTGGCTGGTCGCCGGCGCGGCCGAGCAGCTTGCCCGCGGTCAGCGCCTGCCGTGGCTGGTCACCGTTCACGCAACCGAGTACGGGCGCCATCAGGGCTGGGTCCAGACCTACCCCCAGTCCCACATCCACGCCGCCGAGCGCCGCATGGTTCGCGGCGCCGACCGGATCATCACCTGCTCGCGCTACATGCGCAGCCACGTGTCGACCGTCTTTGGCGTCCCCCGTCGCCGCATCGTGGCCATGCAGAACGGCATCGATCCCAGCGACCTCGAGCCGGTCGCCGACGACCTGAGCGCTCTGCGGGCGCGGTACGCACAGCCCGAGGAGAAGCTCGTCCTGCTCGTCGGCCGGCTGGTCTACGAAAAGGGGTTTCACCTCGCCCTCGACGCGCTCGCCCCGGTCATCTCGAGGCTCGGAGGAGTGCGCTTCCTGGTCGCCGGCACCGGCAGTGCTGAGGCCGAACTGCGCCGTCAGGCCCGTCGCCTCGGCCTGCAGCGCAAGGGCGTGTTCCTGGGTTGGGTGGGCGACGACATGCTGCATTCGCTGTACCGGATCTCCGACCTCTGCATCGTGCCCTCGATCTACGAGCCGTTCGGCATCGTCGCCCTGGAGGCGATGGCCTCCGGCTGCTTGTGCGTGGTCGCGGATACCGGTGGCCTGCGCGAGGTCGTACCCGGAGACGGGACCGTCGGGCTGCGCTTCCCGTCGCGCGACTCGGCGGCGCTTGAGGTCATCCTGGAGCGCGTGCTGACCGATGACGAGGAGCGGGCTCAGCTCGTCGCCGAGGCCCGTGAGCACGTGCTCCGCTTCGACTGGACCGCGGTCGCCCGTCACACGGCAAAGCTCTACGCGGAGATGGCGACGCCGGCCACGACACGCGGCGGCTGACGGCGCGGCGGCTGACCGGCGCCGCCGAGCGTCAGCTCACGCTTGTAGCTCGGCCGCCTCGGACCCCTCGTCCTGCACCGCGGTCGGCAGCGAGGTGGCGTTATCGAACAGCATGGCGACCATCGTGCTGGCGATCTCCTCCTTGCTGTGATGGGCCTCGGCCAGGCGACGGACGCTGTGACGCTCGATCTCGAGCGCCTGGTCCACGAGTTCTCCGAGCGCGACCGAAAGCTCACGGAAGCCCTCGTCATCGAGCGTGAAGCGATTTCGGGTCACGTGCGTGTCGTCGCGGGTGAAGCCGCCCTCGGCCGCGGCCTCGGTGACGACCCGCCCGATCTGGTCCAGGGTGGAGCCGATCAGGCTCTCTCGCACCGCGCCCGGGAGCTGAGCCCAGGCGTTGTCGGTGATGCGTAGACGGCCGACGGCGCGGTAGTAGTGCTCCACAGCGCCACGGCGCGCCTTGGTGCTGGTCAGCTCGATCAACCCGACGCGCTCGAGGTAACGGACGTGGTAGCTGATCGTGCCCAGGGAGGCGTCGGAGCCGGCGGCGATCTCGCTGGGGCTGGCTACGCGCTCCTGGAGAACGCGGAGGATGTGGATGCGGAGAGGGTGGGCGAGGCCCTTGACGATCCGCGGGTCGTCGATCTCAGTGATCTGCGTCAAGGTGGTGAATCCGTTCTGTGCTAATTGGCTTGGTGACCATACCTTAGCCTTGCAGCCGCCTGCTGCGTTGCGCGGACAGCCTAACCTCACGCTCACCGGAAGAGAAGCCCACTCGCGTTGAAATCACGTGTTGCAGTCCGAGTCGCCAACCCGCCGCAAACGCAGCGAGGGCCGGGTACGCACCCGCCGCAAACGCAGCGAGGGCCCGGCGCGAACGCCGGACCCTCGCGGAACTTCTAAAACCAGAGAAAGACTGGCTTACATCATCCCCGACATGTCGGGCATACCGCCACCGCCGGGCATTCCGCCGCCATCCTTCTCGGGCACCTCGGCCACGATGGCCTCGGTGGTGAGGATGTTCTTGGCGATCGAGGCCGCGTTCTGCAGCGCCGACCGGGTGACCATGGCCGGGTCGATGACGCCCGCCTCGATCAGGTCGACGATCTCGCCCGTGGCCGCGTTCAGGCCGTGACCCTTCTTGGCCTTGCGGACGTCGTTGACGACGACTGAGCCCTCGAGGCCAGCGTTCTCGCTGATCTGACGGAGCGGCTCCTCGAGCGCACGGTGCACGATCCTCGCGCCCGTCTGCTCGTCCGGGAGATCGATGGCGTCGATGTTGAGCGCCTCCTGGGCGACCAGCAGCGCGACACCGCCGCCCGGCACGATGCCCTCCTCGAGGGCGGCGCGGGTGGCCTGCAGCGCGTCCTCGACGCGGTGCTTCTTCTCCTTCATCTCGGTCTCGGTGGCAGCGCCAACCTTGACCACGGCAACGCCGCCCGACAGCTTGGCGAGGCGCTCCTGGAGCTTCTCGCGGTCGAAGTCGGAATCGGTGTTGTCGATCTCGGACTTGATCTGGTTGATCCGGCCCTTGATCGCTTCGCTGTCACCAGCGCCGTCGACGATCGTGGTCGTGTCCTTGGTGACCACGACGCGGCGAGCGCGACCGAGCTGCGAGAGCTGGGTGTTCTCGAGCTTGAGTCCCATCTCCTCAGTGATGACCTCGCCACCGCTGAGCACGGCGATGTCCTCCAGCATCCGCTTGCGGCGGTCACCGAAGCCGGGCGCCTTCACGGCAACGCCCGTGAACGTGCCACGGAGCTTGTTGACCACGAGCGTCGCGAGCGACTCGCCCTCGACGTCCTCGGAGATGATCAGCAGCGGCTTGCCCGACTGGATCGTCTGCTCGAGCACGGGCAGCAGATCACGGACGGAGCCGATCTTCTGGTTGGCGATGAGGATGTAGGGGTCCTCGAGGGTCGCCTCCATGCGGTCCTGGTCGG
>DASXHG010000153.1:0-7175 GCA_036488625.1 Solirubrobacteraceae bacterium
CCTGCGCGGACGGGCGGAAGAGTGTGCCCTCTTGGATGGCTTGATCGGGGCGATCCGCCGGGGCGAGAGTCGGTCGCTGGTGCTGCGCGGCGAGCCCGGGATCGGGAAGACCGCGTTGCTGGAGTACCTGGTCGCATCGGCGCCGGATCTCGCGGTCATGCGGGCTGCCGGCGTGGAGTCGGAGATGGAGCTCGCCTACGCGGGGCTGCATCAGCTCTGCGGGACGATCCTGGATCGACTGGACAAGCTGCCCGCGCCGCAGCGCCGGGCACTGGAGATCGTGTTCGGCCTGAGCGCCGGCGACGCGCCGGACAGGTTTCTCGTGGCGCTGGCCATGCTGAGCCTATTGTCGGAGGTGTCAGAGGAGCGTCCGGTTCTGTGTGTCCTTGACGACGCGCACTGGTTGGATCAGAGCTCGGCGCTGACGCTCGCCTTTGTCGCCCGCCGTCTACTCGCCGACCCCGTGGGACTCGTGTTCGCGGTCCGGCAAGCGGGCGATGAGCTCCGGGATCTGCCCAACATCGAGGTACGGGGTCTGCGTGACGCCGACGCGCGTGGGCTGCTGCGGTCGGCGGCCCAATTCAAGTTGGACGACCAGGTGTGTGACCGGATCCTGGCTGAGACCCGGGGAAACCCACTGGCGTTACTCGAGTTGCCCCGCGGGCTCGGCGTCACGGAGCTAGCGGGTTTCGGGACCGCGGCCGCCCCGCAGCTGGCCAACGGAGTCAAAGAGAGCTTCCGACGGCGGATCGGGGTGTTGCCCGACGAGGCGAGACGCCTACTGGTCATCGCGGCCGCCGATCCGCTCGGGGAGCCCGTCCTCGTGTGGCGGGCCGCCGAGCTCTGGGGAATCAGCCCGGAGGCCGCGGCACCCGCGGTCGAGGCGGGACTGTGCCAGTTCGGCGCTCGGATCCGGTTCCGCCACCCGCTCGTCCGCGCCGCCGCCTACGCCGCGGGGTCTTCGGATGAGCGGCGGCGAGCGCACGCGGCGATCGCCCAGTCGACCGATCCGGCTCTGGATCCTGACCGCCGGGCGTGGCATCGCGCTCTGGCCACGACGGGTCCCGATGAAGCCATAGCCAATGAGCTCGAGCAATCGGCGCTTCGCGCCCGGGCCCGGGGGGGTCAGGCGGCTACGGCGGCCTTTCTCGAGCGCGCCCTGGATCTGACGCTCGATCCGGCTCGCCGGGCCGAGCGCGCGCTGGCGACCGCAGAGGCGAACTACCTGGCTGGCTCCGCCGACGAGGCTCTCCGGCTCGCCGCGGAGGCCGAGCGCGGGCCCCTCGACGAGTTTCGCCGGGTGCGCGTTGACGTGCTGCACGGTCAGGTGGCGACGATGCAACGTCGCCCACGCGATGCGCCGCCGCTGCTGCTCCGCGCGGCCCGGCGACTCGAGCGCGTCGACCCCCGGGCTGCTCGCGACACCTATCGCGACGCGTTTATCGCCGCCATTTACGCCGGACGCTGCGGGGGCGAGACGAGGCTCGCCGAGGTCGCGGAGGCGGTCGGCTCGGCGGCCCCATCGACCGATCCTCCCAGCGCGACCGACGAGTTGCTCGATGCGGCCGCATTGCTCGTCAGCGCCGGGTATACGAAGGGCGCGACGGCGGTGCAGCGCGCTCTTGCTGCCTTCGTGATCGCGCCGAGGGCGCGAGAGCGCGAGTTGCACTGGCTGTTTCTCGCCGGCCGCCTATCCACCTGGGTTTGGGACGAGGAGACGTGGGATGCTGTCAGCGGCCGGATGCTGGGGCTGGTCCGCGACGACGGTGTGCTCGCACTGCTGCCGTTCGCAGCCGCGCTGCGTGTCGGCTGGGAACTGTTCGCCGGCGAGCTCGGCTCCGTAGCCACCCACGTCAGCGAGCAGGACACGGTTCAGGAGGCGATCGGTGGCGAGCGCTCGCCAGGTTCGCGGGTCGCGCTGGCCGCGTTCCGCGGGCGTGAGGCCGAGGTCACGGAGCTCGATGAGGCGACGACCCACGATGCCGTCGCCCGCGGCGATGGCCCCTGGGTCGCTTTGCTGCACTGGTCGACCGCGGTTCTCTGCAACGGCCTCGGGCGTTACGACAGGGCACTGAGGGCCGCCCAGCTGGGCGCCGCGTATCCGCCCGACATGCAGATGTCCAGCTGGGCGCTGAGCGAACTCGTCGAAGCGGCGGCACGCGGCGGCGAGCCCGAGGCGGCCACCGACGCGCTCGGCCGGCTCGCGGAGATGGCGCACGCATGCGGGACCGACTGGATCGTCGGCGTCGAGGCCCGCGCCCGCGCGCTGGTGGCCGACGCCGCGCACGCCGAGGATCTGCACCGCCGCGCGATCGAGTGCCTCGGGCGGACACGCTTTCGCACCGAGCTCGCGCGCGCGCGTCTGCTCTACGGAGAGTGGTTGCGGCGTGAGAATCGCCGTGTCGATGCGCGTGCCCAGCTGCGTGCTGCGCATCAGCTGTTCACGTCAATCGGGATGGAGGCCTTCGCCGAGCGAGCCAGGGGGGAGCTGCTGGCGACGGGCGAAAATGTGCGTAAGCGGACGGTCGAGACTCGCGATGAGCTGACCGCTCACGAGCGACAGATCGCTGAGCTCGCCCGCGACCGGCTCTCGAACCCGGAGATCGGGGCGCGACTGTTCCTCAGCCCGCGGACGGTGGAGTGGCACCTGCGCAAGGTGTACTCAAAGCTCGGGATCAAGTCGCGTCGGGATCTCTCGGTGGCGTTGCCGCGTTGAAGAGCTCGGGGCGCCGCCGGGCTGTCCTCGCGACCGGTCGCGCGAAGCGGGCCCAGGGGACTGGACCAGGGTTCCTCACGGGCGCGACGAGCCGGCGAAACGTGCAGGCTGAAACGCGATGGCCGTCACCACCGACCCGGACTCATTGTTTGGCGCAGTCAGCCAGATCGATGCCGGCGTCCTCAACGTCGGCTACGTCGACGCGGGTCGGGCCGGTGGACCCGCGGTCGTCCTGCTGCACGGGTGGCCGTACGACATCCACAGCTATGTCGACGTGGTCCCGCTGCTGACCGCCGCCGGCTACCGGGTGGTCGTGCCCTACGTTCGCGGGTACGGCACCACGCGTTTCTTATCGGGCGCGACGTTGCGCAACGGCGAGCAAGCGGCGCTGGCCGTCGACGTGATCGCCCTGCTCGACGCCCTCGAGATCGAGCGCGCCGTCGTGGCCGGATTCGACTGGGGAGCACGGACCGCCGACATCGTGGCCGCGCTGTGGCCCGAGCGCTGTACCGCGCTTGTCTCGGTGAGCGGATATCTGATTGGGAACCAGGAGGCCGGACGCCGTCCACTGCCGCCACAGGCCGAGCTGCAGTGGTGGTACCAGTACTACTTCGCGACCGAGCGCGGACGGGTTGGCTACGGCAAGTACCGTCGCGAGTTCAGTCACCTGATCTGGCGGACGGCCTCCCCGAAATGGAACTTCGACGAGGCCACCTTCGAACGCAGCGCGGCCTCGTTTGACAACCCGGATCACGTCGAGATCGTGATCCACAACTACCGCTGGCGCCTCGCGCTGGCTGACGGTGAGGAGCAATACGAGGAGTTTGAGAAGCGCCTCGCTGACGGGCCGCAAATCTCCGTTCCGACGATCACCCTCGAAGGCGACTCCAACGGGGCGCCCCACCCCGAGCCGGGCTCGTACGCCGGGAAGTTCTCGGGCCCGTACTCACACCGGACCATTGAGGGCGGCATCGGCCACAACCTCCCGCAGGAGGCACCCGAGGCATTCGCCGGCGCGATCCTCGAACTGGGGGGTGCGAGATGAGCCTGCTCGGTCGCCACAGCGGTGCGGGGTTGCCCGTACTCGGGCATCTCCGTGGCCTCGAGGGCGCTACCGCCTGGCTGAACTCGCCGCCGCTCACGGCCGAGGCTCTGCGCGGCAAGGTGGTCGTCGTCGACTTCTGGACTTTGACCTGCATCAACTGGCTGCGAACCGAGCCGTACGTTCGAGCGTGGTCGCAGGCCTACCGAGACGACGGGCTCGTCGTGATCGGCGTGCACACGCCCGAGTTCACCTTCGAGGGCGAGATCGAGCGCGTCAGGCAGGCGACGATGGACCGGCGGATCCACTACCCGGTCGCCCTGGACAACGACTATTCGGTCTGGACGGCGCTCGACAATCACTACTGGCCCGCGCTCTACTTCGTCGACCGGACCGGGACCATTCGCGACCAGCACTTCGGCGAGGGCCGCTACGACGACTCCGAACGGGTGATCCAGGAACTGCTCGGCGTCACCCGCGAGGGCACGTCGGTCGAAGCGGTCGGGGTCGAGGCGGGGGCTGACTGGGCTCACCTGCGTTCGCCCGAGACGTATCTCGGCTACGGACGCCGGGAACGCATGGCCCGACCTGAGGACCTGCGCCTCAACGAGTGGGGGCTGGCTGGTGAGTGGATGACCGGCGAGGAGAACGTCGTCCTCGAGCAGGCCGGCGGCAGCATCGCCTACCGCTTCCAGGCGCGCGACGCCCACCTCGTGCTGTCACGTGCGACGCGCGACCCGATCCCCTTCCGCGTCCTTCTCGACGGCGAGGCGCCGGGTCGGTCACACGGCCTCGATATTGACGAGCGGGGGCAAGGCCTGCTCAGCGACGGCCGCATGTACCAGCTTGTACGTCAGCACGGAGAGGTCCGTCAGCGAACGCTGGAAATCAGCTTTCTCGGAGCGGGCGCCGAGGCCTATGTGTTCACGTTCGGGTAGCGCCGTCGCTCCCGATGCTGGTGGCGAGACAGCGTAGGCGACGAGAGGACCGAGACCACAAATCAAGGAGATCGAACATGGCTGTGACCTCTGACAAGTCGGCAACCGCCACCGCGATCCGACAGCTCGAGATTGGCTTCCCGGAGGCGGAGCTCACCGAGCTGCGCCGGCGGATCGAGGCGACTCGGTGGCCCGAGCGCGAGACCGTGACCGACGATGCGCAGGGGGTTCCGCTGGCGATCATGCAGGGGCTCGCGCGCTACTGGGCGACGGACTACGACTGGCGCAGGTGCGAGGCGAGGCTGAACGGCCTGCCCAACTTCATCACCGAGATCGACGGGCTCGACATTCATTTCATTCACGTCCGCTCGGGGCACGAGAACGCGTTGCCGCTGATCGTCACCCACGGGTGGCCGGGGTCGATCATCGAGCAGCTCAAGATCATCGAGCCGCTCACCAACCCCACCGCTCACGGCGCGAGCGCAGACGACGCCTTTCATCTGGTCATTCCGTCGCTGCCCGGCCATGGCTTCTCGGCCAAGCCGACCGCCACCGGCTGGGATCCCGTCCGCATCGCCCACGCCTGGGTGGAGCTGATGAAGCGACTCGGATACACCCGTTTTGTCGCTCAGGGCGGCGATTGGGGCGCGGCGGTCACACAGGATATGGGGGAGCAGGCAGCTCCCGAGCTGCTCGGAATTCACTCCAACATGCCCGGCACCGCTCCGGCCGATCTCGTACCCGGGTTCGAGCACGGCGACCCGCCGCCGGCCGGTCTGTCGGCCGCCGAGGAGCGCGCATATGAGCAGCTGCGGACTTTCTACGCACACCACGTGGCCTACTCGCAGATCATGTCGACCCGTCCGCAGACCTTGTACGGGCTAGCCGACTCGCCCATCGACCTGGCCGCGTTCGCGATCGACCACGGCGACGGGACGGGCCAGCCCGGGCTGGTCGGACAGGTGCTCGCGGGTCAGCCGCAGGGCGACCTCACGCGCGACGACATCCTCGACAACCTCACGCTCTACTGGCTGACCAACACCGGCGTCTCTGCGGCTCGGCTGTATTGGGAGAACAAGGCCGACTTCTTCAACGCCAAGAACATCACGATCCCGTTCGCCATAAGCGTCTTTCCCGACGAGCTGTACCAGGCCCCGCGCAGCTGGGCAGAGCGCGCGTACCCGCACAACCTCATCTATTACAACCAGCTCGATCACGGCGGTCACTTCGCGGCCTGGGAGCAACCGCAGTTGTTCTCAGAAGAGATGCGTGCCGCGTTCAGATCGCTGCGTTAGCGGGCGGCGGACCCTTCTCCCGGGTGCCGCTCTCGTAGTCGGCGCATCAGGGCGGCCGATCGTGGATCACGATCCCGCACCAGGTCTCGCATCATGTCGGTGGTCAGCTGTGCCGGCTCGGTGTGGCTGAAGAAGTCCTCCAGGAGCTGTGCGAACCGCGACGGGTCCGAGAGCTGGGGAAAATGACCCGCCTGCTCGAACACCTCCAGGCGGCTGCCCGGCATCCCGTCGTGCGCTGCGTAGGCATGAGCGATGGGGATGATCCGGTCACGCTTGCCCCACATGATCATCGAGGGCATCTGCGAGCTGAGGTAGAGGCGGTCGCTGGCGTTGATCCGCTGACCCCTGGGATCGATCACCGACCGGACGGTATGGATGAACGCGCTTCGCGCGTCGGCGGTGCTCAGCGACTCATAGCCGCGGGCCATCTCGGTCAAATCCGGTCCGGCCTTGAGCCCGAGCCGGCCCAGGGTCTTGGTCAGCGATGCCGCACCGCTCAGCGCCTTGGGGTGCGCGAGCAGGGGCAGCACGAGCTCGGACCCGGGAAGCGTCGCGGCCCGCAGGATTGGATGGACGGCATCGCCCAGGCCTCCGCTTGAGACCAGCACCAGCCGCTGGCAGCGCTCGGGGAACTGGTAGGCGAACTGCATGGCAATCCCCCCACCGAGCGAATGACCCACGACGCTCGCGCGCTCGATGTTGAGCCCGATCAGCAGATCGCGGATCCCGGAGGCGTGCGCCCCGAGCGAGTAGTCCCCGCGTGGCTTGGCCGAATCCCCGTGGCCGAGTAGATCCGGTGCCACCACCGTGTGCGTACGGGCCAGTGACTCGATTACCTCGGTCCACTGGGCCGAGCGCCCCGCGACGCCGTGGATGAGCACGACAGCGGGCCCCTGTCCGGCGATCGTGAACATCACGCGGTGACCGTGCAGCGACACCTCGGCGCTCTCGATCACGGGCGATGCCGGTTTACGGTCGCGGCTACGGGCCCGCCGAGGGGGAGCAGCACTCCGTCCGGCCGACGACTCGGCATGAGCGGGAACACGTGCAGATGGGGACAAATCGACCTCCGAGCTCGGGACAACCCTCAGAAGTCATCGCCCGCTGCACGCCTCTTGCGGCGCACCGCGTAACAACGCCCTCCCCAATGACAGGAGCTTACCCGGTCGCGAGCATCGCTATCC
>DASXHG010000184.1:0-1754 GCA_036488625.1 Solirubrobacteraceae bacterium
GATCTCGTTGTGGTCGGTGATGGCCACCGCTCCCAGGCCCCGGGCACGGGCCTCGGCCAGCAGGACCTCGACCGGGGTGGCGCAGTCGTAGGAGTGGTCGGTATGCATATGCAGATCGACGTCGACCAGCCCGCGTGAGGCCAGCCGCTTGCGGACCCGGCCGTTGCCGACGGGCGAGTGACGGCGGGCGACCAGTCCGGTGTAGACCGTCTCGAACTCATCCGCGACACGGCCGAAGTCAAGGTCGCCGGCGTGAGCGCGAATCTCCTCCGCGCGCTCAGCCAGCAGTTCGGGCTCGGCGACCAGACGGGTGAGGTGGGCGGCCAGCGTCTGGCTCTCCCCGGGCTCGAACATGAAGCCGAGCTGGCCGTCGGCGAGGATCTCCTCGTACACGGCCAGGCGCGAGGCCACGGGCACCGCGCCGGCTCCGAGGGCGCTTATCAACGTCCCGGGCATGGCCCGGTCCCCGTCGGAGGCCATCACGAGCACGTCGGCGCGTGTCAACGCCTCCTGCTGGGTGCACTGCTCGGCGTCGAGGAACGTGACCTGGTCGTGCAGGCGCCCGAGCGTGGCCGGCGGCGCCGTCGGGCGATCGGTCCACACGGTCGCGTGCCAGGCCGGCGTGGCCGGCAGCAGTCGCAGTGCGCGCAGGAAGGTGCGCAGCGCGGAGCGCTCCTCGGTGGCGATCATGACCAGCTCCGGAGGGCCGTCGGGCTCGCGGGCGGGGCCGATGTCGGCGCCGGGCACGATCACCCGGTAGTCGCCGGGGAAGAACCCCTGCAGGAGCTTCCGGGTGGCCTGGTAGCTGGCTGTCCGGGCGTCGAGGCGCGAGAACAGCAGGCGCGACAGGGGCCGGGTGAGCTGGGTGGAGAGCAGCCGCTCGGTCGGAGCGTGGAAGCTGCCCACGTTCAGCGCCCGGGAATGACGGAGGGCCGCGCTCGAGGCGCTGGGCGCGAACGGCTCGTGCATGTTGACCACGTCGAGCGGCAATGCGGTCAGCGCCGACTCGATCGTCCGCGCGACGTCGATCGGCAGTGACGCGGCGCGCCGCCGAGCGGGGGAAAAGGGGAGCACTTCGCCAACGCCCAGTACCACGGGCTGGCCGTCGGCTTGGTCGAGCAGCTCGCCCGCCCGGTCACGCAGCGCGCGCCGGGTAGCGCGAACCAGCTCCGGGCTCTCCGAGGGCGCGATGATCAGCACGCGATGACCACGGTCAGCCAGCTCATCCGACACGCGGGCGACGTAGTGGTTGACCTCGCCCGCCACCTCCCAAGCGAACGGGGTGACCTGCGCGATGGCCAGACGCTGCGCGGCGGGCACGAGGATCAGTCTATTCGGGTCAGGGTCCGGTGCGCCGACGCGCGCACCGGACGGAACGGCGATTCGGCGTCTAGTCGACGTTGGCCGCGGCCGGGGGCACCGGGGCGGCGGACTTGGAGACGTCCTTGCGCGAGTACTGCTCGATGAAGGCCTGGGTCAACTGGTGGGCCTCATCGTCGGGACGCTGGTGCATCGGCGACTTCATCAGGTATGAACTCGGCCCGTCGAGCTGGCCGGCCAGGCCGTGGTTGAGGGCGAGCTTGCAGCAGCGCACGGCGTCGGTGACGATGCCAGCCGAGTTGGGGCTGTCCCAGACCTCGAGCTTGAGCTCGGCGGTCAGCGGGACGTCACCGAAGGCCTGACCCTCGAGGCGGATATGCGCCCATTTGCGGTCGGTCAGCCACGGCACGTAGTCCGACGGGCCGACATGCACG
>DASXHG010000229.1:0-2118 GCA_036488625.1 Solirubrobacteraceae bacterium
GGGTCCGATCTGGTTTTGGCTCATCTGAGATAGCCCCATTCTTCCCGCTAACGTCCATGGCCAGCTCACAAGTTGCCCGGCGACCCTTCGGATCCGGTCAGATCGGGCCAACCAGGGTCAATCATGCCGGGTCAATCGGGCATGTTAGGCCCCAAAACTGCGCGGATTGGGAGCCAACCGTCGGGGGCAACCTCTAGTGGTGGCGATCCTTTCTAACCCGGTCGTGATGGGCGCACGACGGGTAGGGGCCTGGCTCAACTGTCGGCGCGGTCCGGTGACGGTCGTGGGAACGCTTGTCCTGATCGGCGTGCTCGCGCTCGTGCTCGCCGGTCGGTGGGGTCAGTTCGCGTCCGCCGCGGCCGGGGCGCCATGGTGGTCGCTGGCCGCGGCTGCAGCGCTGCAAAGCCTCTCCCTGGTGGCCCGCAGTGAGTCCTGGAACGTCTGCGTGCACGCCGCCGGCGGCACGGTCGGCCGTCGGCGCATCTACCGCGCGGCCGGCATCGGTTATCTCGGCAACATCATCAACGGCGAACTCGGCTTCGCGATGCGGATTGCCGCGCTGAGGAGAAGCGCGCCCGAGGAGACCCCGAAGACGGTGGTTGTGGCCGCCACCGAGATACCGATCGTGCTGACGGAGGTGACGCTCGTTGCCCTGTTCTCATTTACGCTCGTCGCCCCACTCGGCTGGCCGTGGTGGACGCCGCTCATCGCCTTCGCCGTGATCCTGGGCGCCGTCAGCGGGTTGGCCCGGCTGGCCCGCCGCCATCCGCGAGGCTGGTGGCAGGGCCTGAGCGCCTTGAACCAAGCGCGCACGCGGAACCGAGTCGCCGTCTTCGTGGTGCTCGCCGTCTGCGCCCAGATCGCTCGCAATTGGCTGATGCTGCACGCCAGCGGGATTCATGCCTCGGTGTTTGATGCCACGGCCGTGCTGATCGCCGTTGCCGTGCTCGGATCGCTGCCGGTGGGACCGGGCGTCGGCGCGGGAGCGATGGTCCTGATTCTCGGCGCCAGCGGTGTGGCCGGTGTCAGTGCCGCCGGCATCCTGCTCACGGCCACGGGGACGTTGGGCGCACTCGCCTACGCGGGCTGGGCACTCGCGGACCGGCTCTGGACTCAGCGGTCGACCAGGCGCCGGCACGAGGCCTCTTGGGCAGCCGAGCGCCCCTCGCCGGTGTTGACCTAACGCCGGACCTGCAAAGCAGCGGGCCTGGTCTTCGGTGGTGCGGACGATCGCACCGATGACGATCAAGCTCTCGGCGAGTCTCAGCCGGTAGACGACTTGCGAGAGGAGCTGAGGGATGCCGACGACACGGGTGATGGTTGAGGGCCTGGGCTTTCCGGAGTCCACCCGATGGCATGACGGGCGCGTCTGGCTGTGCAACTGGGGCACGGGCGAAGTGCTGGCGGTGACTGTCGATGGCGAGCGCGAGGTGATGGCTCGCCTCGCACCGCAGACGCTGCCCTTCAGCATCGATTGGCTTCCCGACGGCCGGCTGCTGCTCGTCGACGGCCCACGGGGTCTGCTGCTGCGTCAGGAGCCGAGCGGAACGCTCGAGACCGTCGCCGACCTCAACCCGATTGGTTCCCCGCCCTTCAACGAACTCGTCGTTGACGCCCGTGGCAACGCGTACGTAAACGGCGGCCCGGGAGCCGTGGTCTGCGTTGCCGCCGACGGCCGCGTAACTCAGGTCGCCGACGGCCTGAGGTGGCCCAACGGCATGGCGGTGGTCGACGATGGCCGCACCCTGGTCGTCGCCGACTCGCACGCCGAGCAACTCCTGGCCTACGAAGTGGGCGAGGACGCGACGCTGTCAGGCCGTCGTATCTGGGCTGACCTCGAGCACGCCCCCGACGGAATCTGCGCCGACGCAGACGGGGCCATCTGGGTGGCCACCGTTCCCGGTCGGTGCTGTACCCGCGTGCGCGAGGGTGGTGACGTGCTCGACACGGTCGCCGTCGATCGCGGGTGCTTTGCCTGCATGCTCGGCGGCGCGGACGGTAGGACTCTGTTCATCGCCGCCGCGCAGTGGCGCGGGATGGAGGCGGCGATGAACGAAGGGCCCGGTCACACCGGGCAACTGCTCGCGGCCCCCGGTCAGCCGATGCCCCACGCCGGCC
>DASXHG010000244.1:0-9198 GCA_036488625.1 Solirubrobacteraceae bacterium
GCGACCAGCACGCCGCCGGTGTTGATCACGTCCTTGATCCGGTCGACCACGAACAGGTAACCCTGCTCGTCGATCCGAACCAGGTCGCCGGAATGAAACCAGCCGCCGCGAAACGCCTCCTCGGTCTCCTCGGGCTTACCCCAGTAACCACTACAGAGCTGCGGCGAGCGGTAGATGACCTCACCCACTCCCCCGGGGGCGACGTCGTTGAAGTCCTCGTCGACGACGCGGGTCTGCACGAACATGACCGAGCGTCCGACCGAGTCCGGACGTTCGGCGTGTTCCTCCGGGCGCAGGACGCAGGTCAGGGGACCGGCCTCTGATTGGCCGAAGCAGTTGTAGAAGCCGGCGTTGGGGAGCTGGGCCTGGAGGCGTTTGAGCACCGGGACGGGCATGATCGAGGCGCCGTAGAAGGCCTTGCGCAGGCCGCTAAGGTCGGCCTCGGCCAGACGCGGGTGGTTGGCCAACGCGACCCATACCGTCGGGGCGGCGAACAGCGAATCGATTCCATCGCGGGCGATCCGGTCGAACATCACATCGAGGTCGGGGGCCTCGATCACGTGGGTGGTGGCGCCGATCGTCAGGCACGGCATCGTGAAGGCCTGCAATTGCCCGGAGTGATAGAGCGGCAGCGAGGCCAGCTGCACGTCCTGGGCCTCGAGTCCGTAGGCCGCGATCGCCGAGGCGTACTCGTGCACGAACGCGCGATGGGTGAGCATCGCTCCTTTGGCCAGGGCCGTCGTTCCCGAGGTGTAGAGGAGCTGGACCAGATCATCCTCGTGAACGCCACTCTCCTCGTGGATGGGACCGTCGGCGTGCAGCGCCCACCGCAGCACGTCGTCGTCGGTGTCGCCGCCGTGCAGCGTCCCCAGGCGCTGGTCGGCGAGCCGGTCGCGAACCTCGGCCACGACGCGCTCAAACGCGGTGTCGCAGAACGCGGCCCGGGGCTGAGACTGGGTGAGCAGGTACACGAGCTCGTCGCCGCGAGCGTTGTAGTTGACCGGCACGTGAACGAGGCCGGCCCGAGCGCAGCCGATGAAGAGCAGGATGTAGGCGTCGGAGTTGCGGCCGAACGCCGCCACCCGATCGCCGGGCTTCAGGCCGCGGGCGAGCAGCGCAGCGGCGACCCGCCCGACCCCGCGATCAAGCTCGGCGTAGGTCCAGCTGCGGCCCGCGAAGGTGATCGCCACCTTGTTGGGGAGGCGCGAGGCGCTGCGCTCGATCAGCCGCCCGACAGTGCTCGGGTCCCGCGGCACCTCGAACCGAGCGCGCTCCGACATTGCTCGAACCCTATGCCCGCCACCGGGAGCTGCGCAAGGGGCCTTTGAAGGCACCTGCTTTACCCTCCAACGAGAGAAGGGACAAAGACTGAAATGGAGAGACCATTGACCGTCGTCGGTGACATGCCGGTCAGCTACGAGGAGTGGCGGAAGGCCTACGGGCTGACCCCCGAGCGCGACGTGCCCTTCACGACCCTGTCGGGCGAGGACGTCCGTCCTCTGTACACCGAGCGCGATCTCCCTGATCCGGCCTCGATCGGTCTCCCCGGCCAGTATCCATTCACGCGCGGGGTCTACCCCTCGATGTACCGCGGTCGCCTGTGGACGATGCGTCAGTTCGCGGGCTTCGGCACGGCCGAGGAGACCAACAAGCGCTTTCACTATCTACTCGACCACGGGCAGACCGGCCTCTCCACCGCGTTCGATATGCCCTCGCTGATGGGACACGACTCTGATCATCCGCGCTCGTTGGGCGAAGTCGGGCGCGAGGGAGTCGCGATCGACACCGTCGATGACATGGAGAGGCTGTTCTCGGGCATCCCGCTTGACCAGGTCAGCGTCTCGATGACCATCAACGCCCCGGCGGCGATCATGCTCGCCTTCTACGTGGTCGCGGCCGAGCGTCAGGGGATCGGGTCCGAGCAGCTCGGGGGCACGATCCAGACCGACATCCTCAAGGAGTACATCGCCCAGAAGGAGTGGTGCTTCCCGGTCGATCCGGCGATGCGACTGATCACCGACATGGTGCAGTGGTGTACCGAGCACATGCCGCGCTGGCATCCGATCAGCATCTCGGGCTACCACATCCGGGAGGCGGGATCGACGGCCGCTCAGGAGCTCGCCTTCACGCTCAAGGACGGCCTGACCTACGTCGAGCACGCCGTCGCCCGTGGCCTCGACGTGGACGACTTCGCGCCGCGGCTGTCGTTCTTCTTCAACGCCCAGATCGACTTCTTTGAGGAGATAGCCAAGTACCGCGCCGCGCGGCGGATCTGGGCGCGCGAGCTGCGCGAGACGTTTGGAGCGCGCCAACCCGAGTCGTGGCGGATGCGCTTCCACACTCAGACCGCCGGGGTGTCTTTGACCGCCCAGCAGCCGCTGAACAACATTGTCCGTACGGCGATCGAGGCGCTGGCCGGAGTGCTCGGCGGTACCCAGTCGCTGCACACCAATTCCTACGACGAGGCGCTCGCCCTGCCCACCGAGGACGCGGTCCGGATCGCGCTGCGCACGCAGCAGATCATCGCCGACGAGACCGGTGTGACCAACACCATCGACCCGCTCGGGGGCGCCTACTTCATCGAGGCGCTGACCGACGAGCTGGAGACCAAGGCGTATGAGTACTTCGCCAAGATCGATGAGCTCGGCGGGATGGTCGAGGCGGTCAAGCAGGGCTACCCCCAGCGCGAGATTGCCGATGCCGCGTTTGAGCTGCAGATGGAGATCGACTCGGGCCGGCGCACCGTCGTCGGTCTCAATCGCTACACCGAGGGTGATGAGCAGGCGACCGAGATCCTGCGCATCGATCCCGCGCTCGAGCGCAAGCAGATCGACCGCGTGCAGGCCGCCCGCTCGCGCCGCGACGAAGCCGCCGTGGCCGCGGCACTGGAGAAGATCAAGAGCGCCGGCGCCGGCGATCAGAACCTGATGCCGTTGTTCATGGACGCCGGCCGGGCCGGTGTGTCCGAGGGCGAGATCGTGGCGGCGCTGCAAGAGGTCTGGGGCGACTACCGCGAACTACCGGCGTTCTAGAAGCGCGCCTGGCCAGCCTCCGCTCCGACGTAGTCAGAATGAGTTGATGCCCACCACGCCTCGCCGGCTGGGCGAGCGCGAACCGCTTCCGGGCGACGATCTGATCCCCGATGCGGAGCTCGTCATGGACCGATCCGCCTCGCTGCCCAAGCCGCCGGGTGAGGTCTGGCCCTGGCTGCTGCAGCTGGGCAAGGGTCGCGCGGGCTGGTACCTGCCCCGCAGCCTCGAGCGCTTCACGCCGCGCCGTAACCGGGCCCTGCGGACCATCGACCCCGAGTACCAGCAGGTCAAGGTCGGCGACCGCGTGGCCGACTACGGACGCGACGGCTGGTTTGAGGCCTCGGTCGTCGATCCCCCGCACGCGCTCGTCTGGCGTTCCAGGCGCGGCAACGATCTGCACCTCACGTGGGCTCTGGTGCTGGACCCGGCCGGCGAGGACGAGAGCCTGCTCAAGGTCCGCCTGCGCATCAACCGCCGCATCGGCCAGCGGGCGCCGGCGCTGGTCGGCTGGGGCGCCGAGTTGTTTGATCGCCTGACCGTGCGGATCATGATCGCCGGACTGCGCCAGCGGCTCGGCACCGGCTGAGCTCGCGGCGTCAGAAGTCCCGCGTCGGGGTCAGCGATCGTCACCGGTCAGCTTGGAGCCGAGCTCGTCGATCAGGTCGGCAACCCGACGGGGGACGTCGCGCTTGCGCACGTCGGAGAGCAGGTCTGAAGCGGCGTCGGAGATGATCTTCCCGAAGCTGTCGTCGGTCTTGTAGTAGCCGAGCTCCTCGTCGCTGGGGCGCTCCGATTGCGAGCGCAGACGGGCTTCGGCCTCGCGCGCCGCTCGCCGGGCTTGTTCACTCGCCGCGCGCGCTCGCGCGAGCTGGCGCTCGAGATCGGCCAGGCGGGCGTCGATCCGAGGGTCGGCGGAGGTGGTGCGCGGCGGAGGGGGCGGCGTCGACGCCCGGGCCGAACTCGTCCTCCGCGGCGGCTCGCCGGCCACGGTGTCGCGCGTGCGTTGCACGCGGATCAGGGCGTAGGCCTCCTGAACGGCCTCAAACCGGCGGGCGGCCTCGGGCGAGCCGCCGTTGTGATCGGGATGCTCGCGCTGGACGGCGCGGCGATAGGCGGCGCGCAGCTCAGTCTCGCTGACGTCGGGGCGGACGCCGAGGACGGCGTAGGGGTCACTCGCGCTCACGTCGGGTCAGACGGTCGGGCCGCCGCCGCCGCTCGGGGGGCTCGGGTCCCCGGGATCGTTGGGAGCCCGGATCCAGTCGACGATGTGGCCGCCGGCGATGATGAAGTTCGTGCGCGCGCTCGTGCCCGCCCCGCTGCCGCAGTTGGTTCCGCCGGGGCCGGGCCGGCCGGTGAGCGTGAACAGGGCATTCACATAGCGGCCCCGCTGATCGGCGGAGATGAACTTGGCACCGCAGGGGAGCGTCTCGTTGGCGAGCTCGGCCTGGCGCAGCGTGTGGATCCGGATCAGGGCCTGGACTCCGCTCGCTCCGACTCCGTTGATGAGCACGCTGGGAAGCTGGAAGTAACGCGCCGCGGCCTCGATGTGACCGGCGCGCAGCGCGTCTGACCAGGCGCGGATCACGGCCACCGCCTGAGCGCTGGCCAGCATGTTGGTCGGGCCCGGGGTTGGCAACTCGTGGGGCACCTGTGGCCGCTCGCGGACCGTCGCCGTACTGGACGCGCTGGCGCTGTGGCTGCCCCCGCCCGTACGGCTCGAGCCACCGCAGCCTGCGGCCGCCAGGGCCATCACGGAAAGGAGGAAGAGACGGGCCCTGAGCATCCTGCAGATGATCGCAGGTGCCCTGGCCCGGCCAGCGCTCGCGCGCACCGTCTGAGTGCGTAGTGTCCGCGCCGATGTCATCCGGCCCCGCCACCGATTCGGCGCCGGGCGCGCTGACGCACGCCGTCCGGGCGGCCGCGCGCTTTGATCGCCAACTGATCTCCATTCGGGCCGGGCTGCTGGCGGCGATTCCCGTGGTCGCGGTGCTCGGGGGTGGCATCGCCACCGGCAACCCAGTGCCGGGGGTGACGATGGGGGCGGGAGCGATGCTGGTCGGGATCGCCTGGCGCACGACCGGTGGTCGGCCGCCCCTGGCGCTGATGGCCACCGACGCCGTGCTCATGGCCACCTCGACCCTCGTCGGGAGCGTCACCGGTTCGGTCGGCTGGCTTCACCTCGCGGTGCTCTGTCTGTGGTCGGCGATGGCCGGCCTGCTGTCCGGCGTCGGCAACCGGGGCGGCATCATCGGGACCCAGGCGATCATTGCCGTGGTCGTCTTCGGGCGTTTCAGCGAGCCGCTTCCGGCGGCCCTCGGCCTGGCGGGCTTGGTGCTGGCCGGGGGCATGTCCCAGGTCGTGTTTCTCAGCCTCGTCCGCTGGCCCTCTCCGCTGCGCGGCAAGCGCCAGGCGGTGGCAGCCGCCTACAGCGAACTGTCGAACCTCGCCGGCGCGGTCGGGACCTCGAGCCTGTCTGCAGCTGCGGTCCTTGACGATGCCGACGCGGCGCTGGCCTCGCCGGGACTGTTCGGCGATCCAGCGGTCATGACCCTGCGCAGCCTCGTCAACGAGGGCCGCCGTCTGCGGATTCAGCTCACCGCCCTTCACGCCCTGCACGCCCAGAGCCGGGCCGACCGCCATCCGCTGCTCGAACGCAGCCTGGCGCTTACCGCGGGCAGCCTTGATCTCGCCGCACGTGCGATCGAGGGCGATTCGAGGGCGGCGGAGGAGCTGGCGCAGGCAGCGACGCAGCTCAGCGAGGTCGCCACCCAGGCCGAGCGTCAAGGCGCGGCGGCCGGCGACGCGATCGACCTCGCGATGAGCCGACGGCTTAGCTCGCTGGCCGGTCAGATCCGCGCCGTCGCCTCGCTGGCCCCGGCCGCGGGTACGGGCGGTGGCTTGCGCAGCCGCCGGCCACGGCGCCGCACCAACCGACCCCTCGAGATCCTGCGCTCCTATGTGGACCAGATACGGGCCGCGGCCAGCCTCGATGCTCCCGCGGGCCGCCACGCGCTGCGGCTGGCCGTGGTCGTTCCCGTCGCCGAGATCGTGTCGCGCGAGCTGCCGCTCTCGCGCGGCTACTGGATGGTGGTCGCCGCCGCCACCGTTCTGCGCCCCGAGTTCGGCGCCACCTTCACGCGCGGGACCGAGCGCGCGCTGGGCACGGGGCTCGGCGTCGCGATCGCCGGGGCGATCGCCGCCGGGCTGCATCCGTCGGGCGGGGCGACCGTGGTCCTCGTGGGCCTGCTCGCGTGGACGGCGTACGCGATCTTCCCGGCCAGCTTCGCGCTCGGCTTCGGCTTCATCACCGCCGTTGTCGTATTCCTGCTCAACACGATCAGTCCTGACACCCTGGCCACGGCCAGTGCACGGCTTGTCGACACGCTGGTCGGCGGCGCCATCGGTCTGGCCGCCTACGTGTTGTGGCCAACCTGGGCCCAGGGCACGGCACGCCAGTCGCTGGCCGAGCTGGTTGATGCTCAGCGGACCTACATCGCTGAGGTACTCCGGGTGATCGCCGTCGGTCGCCGCGCGGATGAGCAGCAGATGCGACGTCTCGCGCGCCGGGCCAGGCTGGCGCGGACCAATGCCGAGTCTGCCGTCGGGCGCTCGCTGACCGAGCCCGAGACGCGCCGCATCGACGCCCGCCAGAGCCAGTCCGTGCTCGGCGGCCTGCGACGGCTGATCTCCGCCACCCACGTGCTGCGCCTGGACGCTCAGGAGGAGGGCGAACATCCACCGTGGACCGCTCTGGAGACACTGGCTGCCGGCCTCGACCGCCAGCTCGAGCTCGTGCAGCTCAGCCTGGCCCCAGATTCTCCGGTGCCGGCTGGCCTCTCGCGTCGGCCGGACCTTCGCTCTGAGTACGGGGCCTTTGCCGACACCGTCGGCGATGACGAGGAGTCGGCAGGCCTGGTGGCCGAGCTCGACGAGATGGTCGACGCCGCCAACGGCTTGGCGGACGTCGTCGGTCTGGGGGACTCGGAGGCGTAAAGCAGCGACATACCTCTGCCTTGCCGGCCACAGGCCGAGGAGTAGCCTCCGCCGCTCGGAAGCCGACTGAGGAGGCATAGATGCGGGCGCGGACGATCGGATCGTTGGTGGTAGTCGCAGTGGCCACGGGCGGCGTTGCCGTGCCCGCCGCCTCGGGAGCACCCCCGACGGTGACCGGTGACGCACTCGTGACCACCGGAAGTCCGGCGTTTTCGTTCCCGCAGAACAAGCAAAACGAGCCTGCGGTGACTGTTGATCCGATCAACCCGAGCCTGGCCGTGGCCGGGGCCAACGAGGAGATCGACAACGCGCCCTGCTCGGGCAATGACTGCTCCTTCACTCCCGGCATCGGCGACGACGGGGTCTACTTCTCATCCAACGGCGGCAAAAGCTGGTCGCAGCCCACCTACACGGGACTCTCGGCCCGAAGCGGAACGGCGACGCCCGGCAGGCCGATCGGCACCGTGCCGAACTACTTCGAGGCCGGCCTGCAGTCCGATGGCGATCCGACGCTGGCCTTCGGTCCCAAACCCGACGCCGCCGGACACTTCTCGTGGCGCAACGGGGCTCGCCTCTATTACGGCGGTCTGGCCGCCAACGTCAACGCCAAGAAGAGTGAGACGTTCGCCGGTGCCGAGGCCGTCGCCGTCTCCTACACCGACAATCTGACCTCAGCGGCTGCGGGCAACAACTCGGCCTGGAGTTCGCCGATCGTCGTCACCAAGCAGAACTCGGCCCTGTTCAGCGACAAGCCCGATATCTGGGCCGACAACGCAGCCTCGAGCGCGTACTTCGGAAACCTCTACCAGTGCAACATCGCCTTCCGCTCCGACGGCGGCACCGCCCAGCCGCTGGTCTTCACCCGCTCCACCGACGGCGGACGGACGTTCTCGGGCTCCCAGCAGCTCAGCGCCGCCACCGGCAACGCCCAGCAGCTCGGACGCCAGGGCTGCGCGATCCGGACCGATAGCCGGGGCACGGTGTACGTGTTCTTCGAGGGCGCGGTCAACAAGCAGTCGGTGCAGGAGATGACCCGTTCGTTTGACGGCGGCGTGACATTTGACAAGCCGCGGGCCGTAGCCAGCGTGAGCGACGTCGGCGTCTTTGATCCGGTCCAGCAGGACATCAGCTTCGACGGCGTGACCGGTGCCCGGACCAACTCGTTCCCGAGTGTGGACATCGCCAACGGAGCGCCGACCGGCGTCGGCGCCCCGAACACGATCGCGCTGAGCTGGGACGACGCGCGGCTGGGCCTCAACCACGAGCAGGCGCTCGTTGCGCTCTCCGGCGACGGTGGCAACACCTGGACGACGCCGGTGAATGCCGCCGAATCCACTGACCGGCCCGACTTCCCGGCCGTCGCGGTGGCCCCGAACGGCAGCCGCCTCTACGTCGTCTATGACGGTTTCTCGACTCCGTTCGCCGCCAACAACAACGACACGTCCCGGATGTTTGCCGGCGTGGTCCGCTCGGCCTCCCTGAGCGGCACCACACTCCACGCTTTCAGCACTCTTCACCGCGGGGTCTCCGGAGACGCGCGCGGCTCGAGCGCCAACGACCTGACCACCGAGTTCCTCGGTGACTACAACTACGCCCAGGCCACCAACAGCTCGGTCACCGCGGTCTGGAACGATGCCCGCAACGCCGCCTACTGCAAGCCCATCGACGCCTACCGTGACTCGCTGGCCGGTGGCGCCCCGATCGCCAAGCCGGCCCCGCCGACCAAGTGTCCGGCGACGTTCGGCAACACCGACATCTGGGGCGGCAACTACCCCTGATCGGGAGGCGGTGGTGGCCGCGTCGTCGGCTCGTCCGCCACCGCCTTTCCGGGTCGGCATAGGTCAAGCGGGCCCCGTCTGTCGACGACGCGCGAGGGAGCTCGTCTCGCTACGCTCTCTTTTTTCGTGCGACGGGCGAGGAGATCGATGAACACGTCAGGCCGTTGGTGGCAACCGTCCAGGCCGAGGTCGACCGCGGCCGGTCTGACATTGCTCGTCGCGCTCCTGGTTGCGGCCACGGCGGCCACGATGTCCAGCCTCGCCGCGTCGCCCAAGGCCAAGCCCCGCGCGACGGCCCCGATCGGCTTCTCGCACGCCGTGATCGTCGACCAGCAACGTCCCGGCTTTGAGCCCGACGTCAAGGTCGATGGCAACGACAACATCTACTCGAGCGT
>DASXHG010000245.1:0-8045 GCA_036488625.1 Solirubrobacteraceae bacterium
GCGGCGGTCGTGGCGGCGCCGGTGGCGGTGGCGGCGGACGTGGTCCCCGCACCGGCGGCGGCGGTGGCCAGGGTGGTGGTCGCTGATGCTCGCCCCAAAGCGCGTAAAGCACCGCAAGCAGCATCGCGGCCGACGGGCCGGGCTCTCGCGCGGTCAGGTCAGGGTTCAGTTCGGCGAGTACGGCCTCAAGGCCCTCGATGCCGGCTGGCTGACCAATCGTCAGATCGAGGCCGCTCGTATCGCCATGACCCGCAAGATCAAGCGTGGCGGCAAGGTCTGGATCAACGTCTATCCCGACAAGCCCTTCACCAAGAAGCCGGCCGAGACCCGCATGGGCTCGGGCAAGGGCTCACCCGAGGGGTGGGTCGCCGTCGTCAAGCCCGGACGCGTGATGTTCGAGCTGGCCGGGGTGCCCGAGGATCTGGCCCGAGAGGCGATGCGGCTGGCCGGTCACAAGCTGCCCGTACGGACCAAGTTTGTGCAGCGAGAGGAGGCCTGACATGCGCCCCTCGGAAATTCGCGACATGACCGATGGTGAGCTGAGCGAGCACCTCCGGACCGCTCGCCGTGAGCTGTTCGGTCTGCGCTTTCAGCACGCCACCGGCGAGCTTGACAACACCGCCGGTCTCAAGCGCGCCAAGCGCGAGATCGCGCGAGCCCTGACCGTCGCGCACCAGCGCGAGATCGATTCCCAGACTTCCCAGCAAGAAAACCATGGCTGAAGAAACTCCCAACGAGAACACTGAAGAGACGCCCGTCGAGGCTCAGGCCCCCGAGGCTCCGGAGGCCGCTCAGGCCCCCGAGGCTCCCGAGGCGGACCCGACCCCCGAGGCCCCGGAGGCCGACGACGCTCCGCGGGCTGCCGCGGCGCCAAGCGAGCCCCAGGAGGTCGTGGCCCCCAAGGAGCGCCGCCGGCGCGCCCGGGCGGCGAAGGCCGCGCAGGGGGGCAGCCGCGGGCCGCGCACGCCTGAGGAGCGTCACGAGGAGCGGATCGCGATCCGGCGCAAGAAGGCGCAGGAGCGTCGCGCGGGCCGTATCAAGGCGCGCGCCAAGGCCGAGCACACCGGCCCCAAGGAGACTCCCCCGCGCGAGCGCGTTCCCGGCGTCCAGAAGGTGCGCCAGGGCATCGTCGTCTCCGACAAGGCCGACAAGACGATCACCGTCCGGATCGACGTAGCCCGGCGCCACCGCCGCTACCAGAAGATCGTCCGCACCTCCAACACCCTGCACGCCCACGACGAGAGCAACGACGCCAACACCGGCGACACCGTGATCGTTCGCGAGGCGCGGCCGCTGTCGCGGACCAAGCGCTGGCGCCTGGTGCAGGTCGTGGAGCGGGCGAAGTGATCCAGAACGAGACTCGACTTCGCGTGGCCGACAACACCGGTGCGCGCGAGATCCTCGTCATCCGCGTACGCGGTGGGTCGCGGCGTCGCTACGCCGGCGTCGGCGACACGATCACCGCCACCGTCAAGACGGCCAACCCCCAGGGCTCGGTCAAGAAGGGCGAGGTCGTGACCGCGGTCGTCGTGCGGACCAAGAAGTCCTACGGCCGTGACGACGGGACCTACATCGGCTTTGACGAGAATGCCGCCGTGCTCATCGACGCCCAGAGCGGCGCCCCGCGCGGCACGCGAATCTTCGGCCCCGTGGCCCGCGAGTTGCGCGACCGCAACTTCATGCGGATCGTCTCGCTCGCCCCGGAGGTGCTCTAGCTCATGCCGGCACGGATCAAAACCGACGACCAGGTGCTCGTGATCAGCGGTAAGGATCGCGGCAAGCGCGGCAAGGTGCTGCGCGTCGAGCCCAAGAAGGACCGCGTCTACGTCGAGGGTCTTAACATCGTCAAGCGTCATCAGCGTCCGACGCAGACGGCCAGCGGCCAGCAGGCCGGCGGCGTAATCGAGCGCGAGGGTCCGATCCACGTCTCCAACGTGATGCTGATCGACCCCAAGGACGGCAAGCCGACGCGGGTCGGCATCGAGATTGAGGACGGCAAGCGCCTGCGCGTTGCCAAGCGCAGCGGCGCCCGTCTGGACTAGAAGGACACGGAGAACCAAGCTAATGCCCAACGCACGCCTCAAAACCCGATATCTGGAAGAGATCCGGCCGGCCCTGATCGAGCGCTTCGGCTACTCGAGCCCGATGCAGGCGCCCCGGCTCGAGAAGGTCACCGTCAACATGGGTTGCGGCGACGCCAAGCAGGACTCAAAGATGCTCGACGCTGCCTCCGAGCAGCTGGCCACGATCACCGGGCAGAAGCCCAACGTGCGCCGGGCCCGGAAGTCGATCGCCCAGTTCAAGGTCCGCGAGGGCATGCCCGTCGGCGTGGCCGTCACGCTGCGCGGTGAGCGGTCTTACGAGTTCCTGGATCGCCTGATGTCGGTCGCGATCCCGCGGATCCGCGACTTCCGCGGTCTCAGCCCCCGTTCGTTTGACGGCCGGGGCAACTACTCGCTCGGCGTGCGCGAACAGATCATCTTTCCCGAGGTCGACTACGACGAGGTCGACCAGGTGCGTGGGCTGGACATCACCATCACCACCTCGGCCCAGAGCGATGAAGAGTCGTTCGCTCTGCTCGAGGCCTTCGGGATGCCGTTTTCCAAGGAGGGCCGCACCCCGGCGGCCACAACCCAGTAGAGGAGTCATGGCCAAGCTTTCCCAGCGTGTCCGCCAAGCGCGGACCCCCAAGTACAAGACCCGGGGCTACACCCGGTGCCGCCGCTGCGGGCGCGCACGGTCCGTCTATCGCAAGTTCGGCGTGTGCCGTATCTGCCTGCGCGAACTCGCCCACAACGGTTATGTCCCCGGCATGACCAAATCGAGTTGGTGATCACCGCATGTCGATGACCGACCCCGTAGCCGACTTTCTGACCCGCCTGCGCAACGCGGCCAAGGCCCAGCACCACGACGTGGTCATTCCGGCCTCGAAGCTCAAGCGCGAGCTGGCCCGGATCCTCAAGGAACAGGGCTACATCGAGGGCTACGAGATCGATCCGCCCGGGGTGGGTGGGAATGCATCCCCTGGGGAGGCGATCCGCATCGTGCTCAAGTACACGCCCGAGCGCCGGCCGATCATCTCCGGCATCGCCCGCGTCTCGCGTCCGGGCCAGCGCACCTACGTCGACCACACCCGGATCCCGCGGATCCAGGGCGGAATGGGCACGACCATCATCTCGACCTCCAAGGGGGTCATGACCGGTCACGAGGCTCGCCAGGCGGGCGTCGGCGGCGAGGTCGTGGCCCGGGTCTGGTAATCCTGGTCTAGAGATGTCACGAATCGGAAGACAACCCATTCCCGTGCCCGCCGGGGTGACGATCGGGATCGAACCCGGTCTCGTCACCGTGAACGGACCCAAGGGCGAGCTCTCCGAGCGCGTTCCTCGCGACATGGCCGTGGAGCAGGTCGACGACCAGGTGCTCGTCACCCGGCCCACCGACCGCGGTGAACATCGTGCCCTGCACGGTCTCACGCGCACACTGGTCGCCAACATGGTCGAGGGCGTCACCGCCGGCTTCGAGAAGCGCCTGGAGATCCAGGGCGTCGGCTACCGCGCGCAGTTGCGCGGCCGGGACCTGGAGCTGGCGCTCGGCTATTCCCATCCGGTGCCGGTCAAGGCGCCTGACGGGATCGAGTTCGAGGTTCCGCTGCCGACCCGCATCGTCGTCCGCGGTGCCTCCAAGCAGCAGGTCGGTGAGGTCGCCGCCTTCATCCGCAAGCAGCGCAAGCCTGAGCCCTACAAGGGCAAGGGGATCCGCTACGAGGGCGAGTACGTCGCCCGGAAGGTCGGTAAGCGAGCATGACCAGCAGGACGACTCACGGGGCCGCCATTCAGGCGAGCCCGGAAGGCGAGCGGCGGCCATGACCGTGCGCACCAAGCCTCAGCGCCGGCTGTCCCGGCGCCGCCGCGTCCGCGCCAAGGTGCACGGCAGCGCCGAGCGTCCCCGGATCTCGGTCTTTCGCTCCAACCGCGGCGTGTTCGCCCAGCTCATCGACGACGATGCCGGACGCACGCTGGCCGCGGTCAACTGGACCGAGGGTGATCTGCGCAAGCTCACCGGCTCCGATCAGGCGCAGGCGGCCGGCAAGCTGCTGGCCGAGCGCGCTCAGGCGGCCGGCGTCCAGAGCGCTGTGTTCGATCGTGGCGGCTACCAGTACCACGGCCGCGTCAAGGCACTGGCCGAAGGTGCCCGCGAAGCCGGACTGAACTTCTAACCCCGCTACCCTCAAGGCACCCATGGCCCGAGATAGAACTGTTTCCGCCGCTGGTCTGGATCTCCAGGAGCGTGTGGTCGAAATCAACCGCGTCGCCAAGGTCGTCAAGGGCGGCCGGCGCTTCTCCTTCACCGCGCTCGTCGTGGTCGGTGACGAGCGCGACGTGGTCGGTATCGGCTACGGCAAGGCCAACGAGGTCCCGGTGGCGATCCAGAAGGGCGTCGAGCGAGCCAAGAAGAACCTGTACCGCGTGCCCAAGCACGGCTCGACGATCACCCATCAGACGACCGGCATCTTCGGCGCCGGCCGCGTCTTTCTCAAGCCGGCCTCGCCCGGTACCGGCGTGATTGCCGGTGGCGGCGTCCGCGCGGTGCTCGAGCTGGCCGGAATTCACGACATCCTCTCCAAGAGCCTCGGCTCCCAGAACCCGATCAACCTCGTCAAGGCGACGATGGCCGGGCTGGAGTCGCTGCGCACTCCGAAAGAGGTGGCCGAGCTGCGAGGCCTCTCGATCAACCAGGTCCTGGGCCTGACCAGCGAGCAGAGCAACGGTGCCGCCGACGCTTCGGCTGCCGACTCCGCTGACCCCGAGCCGGCTGCCGCGGCAACCGAAGCCTGATGAGCACCGTCCGTCTTACCCAGCGCAAGTCTCGCAATGGCGCCGACAAGCGCCAGCTCGCGACGCTTCGCTCGCTGGGCCTGCGCCGCATCGGCCAGACCGTCGAGGTCTCCGATTCCCCGCAGATCCGCGGCATGATCCACAAGGTCCGCCACCTGGTTGAGGTGCACGACTGATGAGCGCCACCGATCAAGAGCGCATCGGCCTGCACAACCTGGCTCCCGGTCCCGGCTCGCGCAAGCCGCGCAAGCGCGTCGGGCGTGGCGAGGGTTCGGGCACCGGCAAGACCTCCGGCCGCGGGCAGAAGGGCTACGGGTCACGCTCGGGCTCCAAGCGCCGTGCGCGCTTTGAGGGCGGCCAGATGCCGATCCACATGCGGATGCGCAAGCTGCGCGGCCCGCACATGAAGAAGTCGATGCCGTTCGAGCCCTTCCGCACCCACACCCAGCCGGTCAACCTGGCCGACCTCGAGGAGCGCTTTGAGGCCGGCGCCGAGGTGACCGCTGAGACCTTGAAGGCCAAGGGCCTGGCCACGCGCAAGGACATTCCCGTCAAGATCCTGGCCCGGGGCGAGATCTCCAAGGCCTTGACCGTCCATGCCCACGGCTTCAGCCGCGCCGCGCGCGAGCAGATCGAAGCCGCCGGCGGCAGCTGCCAGCTGATTTCAGCCGGCACGCCAGGGTCCGCGCGAGAAGGCTGACCGGTCCATGATCGCGACGATCCTCGGAGCGTTCAGGATCGGAGAGATCCGCAACAAGATCCTGTTCACGGCCGGGATCCTGGCTCTGTACCGGCTGGGCACCCACATCCCCGCGCCCGGCATCAGCCAGGCCGCGGTCAGCCAGATTCAGAACAGCCTCAGCGGCAACAACATCCTCGGGCTGCTGAACCTCTTCTCGGGCGGCGGCCTCGGCCGCATCGCCCTGTTCGCGCTGGGCATCATGCCCTACATCACCGCCTCGATCATCCTGCAGCTGCTGCAGGTGGTCGTGCCCTCGCTGGAGAAGCTCTCCAAGGAGGGCGAGGTTGGGCAGGCACGGATCACGCAGTACACGCGCTACCTGACCGTCGCACTGGCCTTCGCCCAGGCGATCGGCTACGTGTTCCTGTTCCGCAGCTTCCAGAAGAGCGCCGGCGCCGGTCAGAACCTGATCCCCAATTTCAACCTCGCCAAGGTGTTCATCATCGTGATCTCGCTCACCGCGGGCACGGTGCTGCTCATGTGGATGGGGGAGTTGATCACCCAGCGCGGGATCGGCAACGGCATCTCGCTGCTGATCTTCGCCAGCATCGTCTCGCGGATCCCCAGCGGCGTGTCGTCGTGGTGGAACAACCCGAACCAGGTGTTCAAGGTCACGATGCCGTTCATCGCCCTCGCCGTGGTCGCCGCGATCGTGTTCGTCCAGGAGGGCCAGCGGCGAATACCCATTCAATACGCCAAACGCGTCATCGGGAGACGTATGACCCAGGGCGGGCAGACCTACCTCCCGCTGCGCGTGAACATGGCCGGCGTGATCCCGGTCATCTTCGCCGCCAGCGTGATGGCCATTCCGCCGACCGTCGGCCAGCTGATCGGGCAGAACCGGAGGGGCTTCGCCACCGATCTGGCCACCTTCTTCAGCCCCCAGAGCTGGCACTACGTCCTCGGCGAGGCGATTCTGATCGTCTTGTTCACCTACTTCTACACAGCGGTCACGTTCAACCCCGTCGACCAGGCCGACAACCTCAAGAAATACGGCGGGTTCATCCCCGGGGTGAGACCGGGCCGGCCAACGGCCGAGTTCCTGGATCGAATCTTGGCCCGATTGACATTTCCCGGCGCCCTCTTCCTGGCCGCAATCGCGGCTCTGCCGACGTTGCTCATCAGCCAGACCGGCGCCAATTTCTTCTTCGGCGGCACGTCGATTCTGATTGTCATCGGCGTCGCCTTGGACACGATGAAGCAGCTCGAGGCCCAGCTCATGATGCGCAATTACGAGGGCTTCTTGAAATAGCCCGCTGTGGCTGGCGGCTGCCGTGGTGGTGTTCACCGCCGGCAGGTGATTTCAAAGTCCCGACGAACGGGTAGATACGGATTACCGATCGACCGGGACGCCGCTCGCCCTTTGAAGACTTCGAGCTGGTCGGAACCCGACCACACCGATCAGCTCGAGCGTCGCTTGGTCATCGGTCAGCTTTGGGCCCCGGGGCCAGGGACGGTACCGGGGCCTTTGAGCTCTCTGGTGAGCACGCCGGCCGGTGACTCGATCAGGCCTCGCCGGCACGCAGACCGGTGACTCGATCACGCGGAGCACGGGCCCGCTGGACTCCCTGCGCGCCAACGGCTCGCCCGATACAGTGGTCGATCTGTGCCTGAGCTCAATTTGATTCTTTTTGGTCCACCTGGTGCCGGCAAGGGGACCCAAGCCGACCGCCTCCAGCGGGACTTTCAGCTGCCCTTCATCTCGACAGGCGAGATGTTGCGCGGAAACGTGAAGGACGGCACGGAGCTCGGCCAGGAGGCCAAGCGCTACATGGATGCCGGCGACCTGGTCCCCGACGAGCTGATCGTGGCCATGGCCGCCGAGCGCCTGCAGGAGGATGACGCCCAGGACGGCTTCATCCTCGATGGTTTTCCGCGCACTCTCGAGCAGGCTGACGCGCTCGAGAAGCAGCTGGCCGAGCTGGGTCGACGGGTGACGGCCGCGTTATTGATCGACGTCCCCGACGAGGAGGTCATCCGCCGCCTCTCGGGTCGCCGCGTGTGCGTGAAATCAGGTCACAACTACCACGTCGAATTGGACCCGCCCAAGCACGAAGGCGTCTGTGATCAGGACGGTTCGCGGCTCATCCAGCGCGACGACGATCGGCCCGAGGTGATCAAGAACCGGCTCCGGGTCTACCACGAGCAGACCGAGCCGCTGGTCGAGCACTACGACGCTCAGGGTCTGATGCGTCGGATCGACGGCACCCGGCCTGCGGCTGAGGTGCACGACCACATTCGAGCCGTGATCGCCACGCTGCGGCTCGAGGAGAACGTCTAGACGGGTTCAGATGGGTAGGGGCGGCTGGAAATGATCATCAAGAAGACCCCAGAGGAGATCGAGCGGATGGCCGCCTCCGGCGCCGTCCTGGTCCGCACGATGAACCTCCTGGCGGGCAAGATCCGCCCCGGGGTCACCACCCGCGAACTCGACGCGGCGGCCGAGAAGTTCATCCGCTCCCAGGGCG
>DASXHG010000288.1:0-6299 GCA_036488625.1 Solirubrobacteraceae bacterium
GCCAGGCCGCGCAGCTCAATGGCCGGGGGTTGGGCGTCCACCCTCGCGCTGCAACGTGGCCACGGCGTGCTCGAGGGTCGGCGCGATGACTCCGAACACCTCGCCGATCGCCTTTGGATTGCCGGGGAAGTTGATGATCAGTGTCCGTCCACAGAGGCCGGAAACCCCGCGGGTGAGCAGCCCCATCGGGGTGTGCTTGAGCGACTCGGCCCGCATCGCCTCCGCGAAGCCCGGGGCGTGGCGGTCGATCACGGCCAGGGTGGCCTCGGGGGTGACGTCGTCGTCGGTCAGCCCGGTCCCACCGGTGGTGAAGATCAGGGCCGCGCCCTCGGCCGCGGTCCGGCGCAGCCAGTCCTCGATCGCGATCCGGTCGTCGGGGAGCACGTCCCGGACCACCACCTCGGCGCCGGCGGCGGTCGCGTGCTCAGCCAGCGCTTCCCCGGACCGATCCTGGGTCTGGCCGGCGGCGACCGATGTCGACACGGTGAGGATTGCGGTGCGCATGGGCGGGGCTGAGGATAAGCGGCGAACTGCTCGGCGTCAGCCGCGATGCCACTCGCCCGAGCGCCCGCCGGACTTGTTGAGCAGGGCCACGGAGGCGATCTCCGCCCCCCGCTCCACGCCCTTGACCATGTCGTACACGGTCAGGGCGGCCACCGAGGCGGCGGTCAGGGCCTCCATCTCGACGCCGGTCGGACCGGTCGTCCGAGCCTCGGCGATCAGCTCGATCGTGCCCGCCGCGACGTCGATCTTCCCCTCGACGCCGACAAACGAGAGGGCCAGCGGGTGGCAGAGGGGGATCAGATCGGCCGTGCGCTTGGCGGCCTGAATGCCGGCGATCCGCGCCACGCCGAGCACGTCACCCTTCGGGGCATCGCCGTCCTTGACGCGCTGAGCGGTCTCGGGGCTCACCCGTACCAACGCCCGAGCCGTCGCGGTGCGGGTGCTGGACGCCTTCTCGCCCACATCGACCATCCGGGCGTTGCCGGCGGCGTCGAGGTGGGTGAGCTCACTCACCGGCGGGAGCGTGGGCCAGCCGAGCGGACTCGATCAGCTCGCGCACGCGATCGACCTCACCCTCGCGCAGCAGCGCGATCGGATCGGGATCACCGCCGACGATGCCTTCGAAGAACGCCTTGCGGTCCTGGTAGGTGGGAAGCGTCCCCTTGGCCCAGCCACGGGCATCGTTGAGCATCACGGCCAGTTGGGCGTAGGGCTCGCCGAACAGTTCGGAGATCTCGCGCTTCATGCGCTTGGCCAGCGCCGGCGAGGCGCCGGCCGTGGAGATGGCCACCGCCAGCGGTCCGGTGCGCACGATCGCGGGCAGGATGAAATTGCACAGCGGCGGGACGTCGACGACATTGACGAGCATCGCCCGCCGCTCGGCGGCGTTGAAGACGCTGATGTTCACGTCGGTGTCATCGGTGGCGGCGATCGCGATCAGCGTGCCCTCGAGGTCCTCCTCGCGGAACTCGCGGCGCACCCATTCGATCGACCCCTCCAGGGCCAGGTCGACGAGCGCGGGATGCGCATCAGGCGCGACCAGCGTCACGCTGGCGTCGCAGGCCAGCAGACCCTCGACCTTCTCCAGCCCGATGTCACCACCGCCGACGACCAGGCACCGGCGCCCCTTCAGCCGCAGACATGCGATGTAGAACGGCGTGTCGAGCATGTCCTTGACACAGCTCTGATCACAGATCCCCTTGCGGAACTGGCAGACACATTCCTTGCCGGCATAGGCCTGAGCGGGCATGGAGTTAAGCCTAGCCCGTGGGCTCCGTCGCCCGGAGGTGCGCACGGATTCGATCGCCCAGAAACTGCAGCCGTCGAAAGAGGCATGATCTGGCTCGTGGGGCCGGCGACTTACCTGCTGGATCCCCAAAAGCGACCATCTCCGCACGCACGCACGCCATTCTGAGGCGCTGCGTGTGGAGCGGGCCGGTTTCCGCCCACTCCAACACCCACCCCCCGGCGGACGGGGACCGTGCGTGCGCAAGTGGTCGTTTCAGCGCCGCGGGCCCCCATGCGCCGCGACGGACGGCAGCCAGCCAAGCTTCTTTGCTTCCTTGCTGCCGTTTTGTTCGGAACCCGCCCACTTGGCGGCGGCCCAAGAGCAGCCGGCGTGTCAGCGCTTGACCGCGTCCCGGGCCAACCGGGAGCCCAGGCGCAGCAGCGGCCGGGCACCGGCCCGCAGCGCGGCGGCGCGGATCGACGGGCGGCCGTAGAGGATGGCCGCCGTCTGGCGCAGCGCCCGCCCCAGCGTCTCGTCGTAGGGATGCCACCAGGGGTCGCGGATCTTGGACGGCTCCCACACGCGGAGCTTCACGTTCACGCATTCGTACAGGCCGAACTTGGAGTGGGTGCGCCCGAGTCCCGAGTCCTTGACCCCGCCCCAGGCGAGCTGGCAGGCACCGTGGCTGAACATGTGATCGTTGATCCACACCATGCCCGCCTCGAGCTCCCGCGCAAAGCGCTCACCGCGGCCGCGGTCACAGGTCCAGACTGAGGCGCCGAGGCCGAAAGCGCTGTCGTTGGCCAGCGCCACCGCCTCGGCTTCGGAGTCGACGACGATGATCGGCAGGACCGGGCCGAAGATCTCCTCGCGCATGATCCGCATGTCGTGGGTGACCCCGGTGAGCACGGTCGGGGCGTAGAAGTCGCCGCTGAGTCCGCCGGGCGGCGTGGGCAACGGCCCGCCGCACTCGAGCTTGGCGCCGTGCGCGACGGCATCGTCGACCAGCTCGGCGACGAGTGCGTGCTGCTCGCCGGAGATCATCGGCCCGATCTCGGTCCGCCAGCCCATCGGATCACCGACCGTCAGCGCCCGGGCACCGCTCACGACCCGGTCGATGAAGCGCTCGGCGACCTCCCGCATCACGTACACGCGCTCGATCCCGGAGCACGTCTGGCCGGCATTGGCAAAGCCTCCCCACAGCGCCCCGGCCACCGCGTGGTCGAGGTTGGCGTCCTCGAGGACGATCATCGGATCCTTACCGCCCAGTTCGAGCACCGAACCCTTGAGCTGGCGAGCGCACGCCTCACCCACCCCGCGCCCGGTCTCCACCGAGCCGGTGAAGAAGATCTTGGCGGTGCTCGACTCGATCAGCGCCGGCCCGGTGCCGGGACCGTGGATCACGCGGACGAGACCGTCCGGGATCCCGGCGCGCTCGAACACGCGCCCGATCCGCGCGCCGATCAGCGGCGTCAGCGAGGCCGGCTTGAGCACGACGCCATTGCCGGCCATCAAGGCCAGTGCCACCTCGCCGAAGGGGATGCTCCAGGGGTAGTTCCAGGGCGCGATCACGCCGATCACGCCGAGCGGTTCGTACGTGAAGGCCGACTGCTTGGTCTTCAAAAACAGCTGCGGCATGGCGATCTGTTCGTCGGCCAGGATCTTCTGACCCTCCCCGGCAATCCAGTTCAGGGCGTCGATCGTGGGCAGGATCTCCATCGAGAAGGCCTCGTTGCGCGGCTTGCCCTGTTCGGCCACGATCAGGTCGCGGATCTCGTCGGCCTCATCGATCAGTACCTGGGCGGCGCGGAGCATGTACAGAGCGCGATCGCGCAGCCGGAGCTGGGACCAGACCGGCTGCACCTGCGCCACGGCGGCGACGACAGCCTGGACGTCCTCCGGTGGGGTCACCGGCACCGAGCCGAGCAGCGCGCCGGTGCTGGGGTTGAACGACTCGAGCATCGCGGCTTGCGTCGTCGCGGCCATCACGGGCACAGGCTACTGGCCGGTACCAGACTTGGCGATCGCGGCCCGGTTACGCGGCGCGGGTGCGCAGCAGCGCTTCAGCGCGTCCGACCAGGGCGTCGGCCAGCAGCTGGTCCAGACCATCGGTCAGCGCGTGGTCGACGACGAGCAGCTTCGGTGCCACGCCGGGCTGGTCGAGATCGATGGCCCCAAAACCGACCACGGTCTCGGCCGAACCGACCAGCGCGGCGGCGGTGATGGCCAACTGGCGGCGGGGGTCGGCCCGCAGCACGCGGAGCAGCTGAAAGCCCTCCCCGACACGACCCTCGCGGCGCATCAGCGCCTCGATCGCGACCAGATCACGCGAGCGAGCCAGGCGCAGCCGCACCCGCGGACCGCGCGCGAGCGTGTAGGAACGAGCTAGCAGAGCCCCGGGATCAGCAGCAAAAGCCATTTACTACACGGTAGTAGCTTCACGGCCGATTCCCTGTGAACACCTGGTTACGGGCGGTTTTTTTCATCGCCCCGGCGCCCCCGCCCCCGCTCAATCTCAGCCAGGCGGCGGCGCTGCTCGGCCTCGGCGTCATCGGGCTCGTAAAAGCGAGCGCCCACGGCGCGCTCGGGGAGGAGCTCCTGACCGGAGAAGTGACCGGGGCGGCGGTGCGGATTGTCATACCCGCCATCGCTGCGGGTCGAGGAGCGCAGATGGGCCGGCGGCGCGGCGGCCCCGCGCTCGGCGATATGGGCGCGGGCGGCAAAGACCGCGCGTTTGGCGGCATCTGACTTCGGGGCCAGCGACAAGTAGATCGCCGCCTGGGCGAGCGCGAACTGACACTCGGGCAGGCCGACGTGCTCGACCGCCGCGGCCGCGGCCGTGGCCACCACCAGCGCCTGGGGGTCGGCGTTGCCGATGTCCTCCGAGGCGAGCACGACCATCCGCCGGACGATGAAGCGGGGGTCCTCGCCGCCTTCCAGCATCACGGCCAGGTAGTACAGAGAGGCATCGGGGTCCGATCCCCGGGTGGCCTTGATCCAGGCCGAGATCGTGTCGTAGTGGTTGTCGGCCTGGCGGTCGTACAGAATCGCGCGGCGCTGCAGCGCATCCTCGGCGTGAGCGAGCGTCACGGCGTTGCCCTCACCGGCCGCGTCGCAGGCGAGCTCGAGCGCGTTCAACGCCGAGCGGGCGTCGCCGCCGGAGCGCTCGGCCAGGAAATCCAGTGCCTCGGCGTGGATCAGGTCGGGTGACCCGCAGTACCCGGCATCGACCGCGCGGTCCAGCAGCCGGCGCACGTCGGCGGGCTTGAGAGCCTCGAGTTCGTACACATGGCTGCGCGAGATGAGGGCCGAGTTGACCTCGAAGTACGGGTTCTCGGTCGTCGCGCCGATGAGGGTGATCACCCCGTCCTCGACCGCGGGCAGCAGGGCATCTTGCTGGGCCTTGTTGAAACGGTGGATCTCGTCCAGGAAGAAGACAGTGCGCCGGCCACCGGACTTCAAGCGCCCGCGGGCGCGCTCGATCACCGCGCGGACCTCGGCCCGCCCGGCCGCGACCGCGCTCTCCTCCTCAAAGGCGGCGCCCGACGCGTGGGCGACCAGCCGGGCCAGTGTCGTCTTGCCGCTCCCGGGCGGACCGTGCAGGATCATCGAATGCGGGTGACCCTCCTCGATCGCTCGCCGCAGGGCGGAATCGGACCCCGCCCGCCCGAGGAGCTTCTCCTGACCGACGAGCTCGTCGAGCGTGCGCGGGCGCATCCGCGTGGCCAGCGGCGCCCCCTCGAGCGGGGCCTCGCCGGTGGCCGCGCCGCCGACGCCATCATCGAACAGTTGCTCCATCACCACTGAGTATGGCCAGTGCGGTCAGGCGCTCAACGCCGCCAGCACCTCGTCGTGCAGCAGCCCGTTGGTGGAGACGCCGTCGCCCCCATCCGCGCGCTCGACGCCATCGAGGTCGGTCATGCGCCCGCCCGCCTCGCGCACGACGACCAGGATCGCCGCCAGATCCCACAGCGACACGCCGGGGTCGACGGCGATCTCGGCCGCGCCCTCGGCGACCAGCATGTGCTGCCAGAAGTCACCGAAGCCGCGGGTCCGCCAGCAGCGGGCGCTGAGGCCCAACAGAGCGGGCAGGCGCCCGTCGGCGGCCCAGCCGTCAAAGTCCGAGAAACACAGCTGCGCGTCACCGAGCTCGCGCACGCCGGAGACGTGCAGCCGCCGCTGCTGGCCGTTCTCACGCGCGAACGCACCCTGGCCGGCCGCGCCCCACCAGCGCCGGCCGAGCGCCGGGGCCGAGACCATGCCCAGGGTCAGCTCCCCGTCCTCCTCCAGGGCCAGCAGGGTGGCCCACACCGGGACGCCCCGGACATAGCTCTTGGTGCCGTCGATCGGGTCGACGATCCAGCGGCGGCTCGCCCCCTGGTCATCGCTCTCGCCGTACTCCTCGCCCACGATTGCGTCGCCGGGCCGGGCCGCGCCCAGGCGCCGGCGAAGCTCGCGCTCAACCGCCGTATCCGCCTCGCTGACCGGCGTCAGGTCGGGCTTGGTCTGCACGACCAGATCGTCGGCGCGGAAGCGGGCCATGGTGATCGCGTCCGCGGCGTCGGCC